>JBEKAU010000404.1:0-3407 GCA_050015755.1 Vulcanimicrobiaceae bacterium
GGAAGTGGTTCTCGAGCGGACGACCGACCATCAGCCGGATCATCTCGTCCTGCGGCAGGTCGGCGGTCGCGCGCGTCTCGATCGTCTTGCCGTCGCGCAGGACGGTGATGCGGTCGGCGATGCGCGGCAGCTCCTCGAGCCGATGCGAGATGTAGACGAACGCGACCCCTTGCGCCTTGAGGGTCGCGATCAGCGCGAAGAGCGCGTCGGTCTCGCGATCGGTCAGCGCGGCGGTGGGCTCGTCCATCACGATCAGCCGCGCGCGCCGCGAGAGGCACTTGGCGATCTCGGTGAGTTGCTGCTGCGCGATCGTCAGCCGCCGCGCCGGCAGATCGAGCGGCAGCACGATGCCCAGCTCCGTCAGCACGCGCTGCGCCTCGCGCGTCGCCGCGCCGCGGTCGAGGAACGCACCATGCCGCGGCTCCGCGCCCAGCACGATGTTCTCGACGACACCGAGATCCGGGACCAGGTTGAATTCCTGATAGATCATCCCGATGCCGAGCTGCTCGGCCGCGCGCGGGCCGTCGATCTTCACCACGGTCCCGTCGATCGCGATCTCGCCGGCGTCGGCCGGCTGCGCGCCGGCCAGGATCTTCATCAGCGTCGACTTCCCGGCGCCGTTCTCACCGACCAGCGCGTGGACTTCGCCGGCCGTCACCTCGAAGGTCACGCCGTCGAGCGCGCGCACGCCGGGAAACGTCTTCACGATCCCGGACATCCGCAAGAGCGGCGCCGAGCGCGCCGAGTCGTTCACGTCAGCCAGCGCTGGACTTCGTGTACGTCCCGACCGGCACGGCGATCAGCTTCGGCGGAGTCTTGCCGCTGAAGTAATCGTGGATCGCGTCGATCGTCCGTGCGCCGATCTGGTCCGGATGCTGAATCGCGTCGCCCGCCATCGAGCCGTTTCCGATCGCCGTGCGCGCCTCGGGGGCCGCGTCGTAGCCGATCACCGCGATCTTCCCCTTGAGGCCGGCGGCCGTGACCGCCGTCGCGGCGCCGAGCGCCGAGTCGTCGTTGATCCCGAAGACGCCCTTGAGGTCGCGGTGCGACTGCAGGATGTCGTCCATCGCCGAGGAGGCCTTGGCGCGCTCGCCGCCGCCGTCGATGTCGGCGACGATCGTCACCCCGGGGCAGCCCTTCGCGAGCGCCGCCCGGAAGCCGCGGACCCGGTCCTGGACCGAGGTGACTTCGGGCTCGTCGAGGATCGCGACCGAGCCGCTCGAGCCGACGACCTTGCACATCAGGGCCCCGGCCTGGCCACCGCCCTGGACGTTGTCGCTGGCGATATGCGAGACGACGACCCCACTCTTGGACTGGTTGGCGATATCGGCCGTAAAGACCGGGATGTGGGCGTTGTTGGCCTCGACGATCGCGCTGCCGATGGCTTGCGAGTCGTACGGGGTCAGGACGATCGCATCGACCTTCTGGGAGATGAAGTCCTCGACCTGACTCTGCTGCTTGGCGTTGTCGCGTGAGGCGTCGACGACGTTGACCGTGTAGCCGTACTTGGCCGCCTCGGCTTTCATCCCGGCTTCCATGTCCTGGTAGAATTGCGCCTCGCGGTTCTGGATCGAGACGCCGATGGTCTTGGCGCCGCTGCTGGCCGGCGCGCCCGAGGCGCCGGCGCTGCTGCCGCCGCTCTGCTGAGACGACGACGAGCAGCCGGCGACGAGCACCACGCACGCGCACGCGAGAAGCAAGGGGGTTTTCATACCGACGACCGGATGCGGGGAGGGCCTGCGGAACCCCTGCGCGCCCGCGTTTCCCCGTCCGATCGGTCGGCACTTGAGAGCGATTCTCAACTAGAACGTTCGGCGAGCACACCGTCCACGCTTCCGGCAGATGGGCGCCAACGGCAGGAAATCGATGTCGCCGGGGCGGTTTCGGGTCCGTTTCGGCCTAATTCGCACCGACCTAGGTCAGAGGTGCGAGATTCGTCGCAGGCGCCGGAAGGGCGCGGACGCTTCGTTTCGCGAGCCCTTATCCACAGTAACGCAGATCACGGGTGTGCACCATGTGGAAACGGCTAAAGACGGCCATGTCGGGCGCCCGGGCACCGCCGTCAGTCGCTCCCCGCGACCGAGAGGTCCGCGAACTCCTCATCGCTGAGCGCGATCTGCGCCGCCGCGACGTTCTCCTCGAGGTGGGCGACCGAGGAGGTGCCCGGGATCGGCACGATCACCGGCGAGCGCCGCAGCAGCCACGCCAGGGCGATCTGATTCGGGCTCGCGCCGCGCGCCTTGGCGACCGCGTCGATACGGTCAGACGAGATCCGCCCAGCCGCCAGCGGCCCCCAGGGGAAGAACGCGAGGCCGTGCTTGGTGCAGTGATCGACCATCGCGATGGTCTCATCGTCGGTCACGTGGTTGTACTCGTGCGCGCCGCCCGAGGCATTGTTGAAGCGGTTCTGGACCGAGACGATCGGGACGATCTGCTGTGCCCGTTGGAGCTCGTCGACGTTGACGTTCGAGAGGCCGACGTGACGAATTTTGCCTTGCTTGGCGAGATCGGCGATCGCGCCGACCGACTCTTCGAACGGCACCTTGGGGTCGGGACGGTGGAACTGGTAGAGGTCGATGCGGTCCAGACGAAGCCGGCGCAAGCTCCCTTCGAGCGCCTCACGGAGGTGCTGCGGGTGACCGTCGGGGACCCATTCGTTGGGCCCGGTGCGGCGGAAGCCACCCTTGGTGGCGATCACGAGACTCGCCGGGTACGGGTGCAGCGCTTCGGCGATCAGGTCCTCGCTGACGTTGGGACCGTACGAGTCGGCGGTGTCGATCAGGGTCACGTCGAGTGCAACCGCGCGCTGCAGCACGGCGACCGCGCCGGCGGGGTCGGCGGGCGGGCCCCAGATCCCTCGCCCGGTGATGCGCATGGCGCCGAAGCCCAGGCGGTTCACGCGTAGGTCGCCGCCGATCGTGAGCGATCCGGCGGCAGCGGCGGAGAGTTGTTGCGTTGCCATGCTGCAATTCTACCCGACCGTGAGCAGCGCCGCGACCCCAAAGCCGCCGAGCAGAGCGCCGGAGGCGACGCGCAGGACCTGCATCGTACGCGAACCGAGGCCGTGACGAACTGCGCCGACCGCCCCGCACAGCACCACCCACCATGCGCTTGAACCGACGAAGACGCCGAGCGCGAATGCGGCGACCGCGGGCACCGCGAGCGCATGCGTTCCGCCGAGCGTGCCGGCGACGATCCCGGCGAACGAAAGGATCGTCGCCGGGTTGACGAGCGTGAGGCCGATGGTCGAAGCCCACGCGAGAACGAGGTCGCGTGGGGGTGGCGTGCTCGCGCGCGTTTCCTCGCTATCGCGCTCGCGCAGCGTGCGCACGCCGAGCGCGATCAGTGCCAGGCCGCCGATCACGTGTAGCGGCGTGCCGATGCGCGCGAGCACGTGCGTCGCGAGC
>JBEKAU010000405.1:0-6370 GCA_050015755.1 Vulcanimicrobiaceae bacterium
GCTGGCCGATCGGGTCGAGCCGGCGGCAAAGGCGTGCGGCGCGGCCAACGTGCTCACGCGCGCCGATGGTCTGCTGATCGCCGACAACACCGACGTCGCCGGGGTCAAGGCGGGGCTGGCGGCGCACGGCGTCACGCTGCACGGCGCGCGCGTCGCGGTGCTGGGTGCGGGCGGCGCCGCGCGTGCGGTCGCCGAAGCGGCCCGCCGCGCCGGCGCGCGCACGATCGTGATCGCGGCGCGCGACGCCGGCCGCGCACGCGCCGTCGCCGCCGACTTCGGCGCAACGGCGTGCACGCTCGCCGCCGTTCCGCTTGCCGACGTCTACGTCAACGCAACGTCGGTCGGCATGGTCGGCCAAGACCAGCGCTCGCTCTTGCCGGCCGACGCACCGGCCGGCGCGGCGGCATTCGATCTCGTCTACACGCCCGAGGACACGCCGTTCTTACGCGACGCGCTCGCACGTGGCTTGCGCACGGTACCGGGCACGGCGATGTTCCACGCCCAGGCGGTCGCCACGTTCGAGCGCTGGTTCGGCTTCGCACCCAAGGAGACGTCGGTATGAGTTTGCGCCACCTCACCGCGGGTGAATCGCATGGGCCGATGCTGGTCGGCATCCTCGACGGGATGCCCAGTGGGTTGAAGCTCGACACCGCGACGCTGCTCGCGCAAGCGCAGCGGCGCAAGCTCGGCTACGGCCGCGGCAACCGGCAGAACATCGAGACCGACGAGGTGCGCATCGTCGGCGGCGTGCGGCGCGGCAAGACGAACGGCGGTCCGATCGCGCTCGTGCTCGAGAACCGCGATCATGTGCGCTGGGCGGAGATCATGCGGGTCGACGCGCCCGACGACGACGCACCGGCGGCGCGCGCCGTCTTCATCCCGCGTCCCGGTCATGCCGACCGCATCGGCGGGATCAAGTACGATCTGCCCGACATGCGCGACGTGCTCGAGCGCGCGAGCGCGCGCGAGACGGCCATGCGGGTCGCGCTCGGCACGGTCGCGCGCACCTTCCTCGCTGCGCTGGGCGTCTCGCTGCACAGCCGCGTCGTGCGCATCGGCCGCGCGGTCGACGAGACGCCGTGGCGCGACGTCACGCCCGAGGAGATCGACGCTTCACCGGTGCGCGCGCTCGACGACGTGGCGGCGGCCGCGATGATCCAGGAGATCGAGACGGCGAAGGCCGCGGGCGATTCGCTCGGCGGCGTCTTCGAAGTCGTCGCACGCGATGTCCCGATCGGCTTGGGATCGTACGCACAGTGGGATCGCCGGCTGGAAGGCGAGGTCGGGAAAGCCTTCCTCTCGCTCAACGCGATCAAGGGCGTCGAAGTAGGACTGGGATTCGGCGCGGCGGCTCGGCGCGGATCGGAAGCGCACGACGCCTACGAGCCCGATCCGCAGACGCGCACCCGCTACCGCACCAACCGCGCCGGGGGTATCGAAGGCGGGATGACGACCGGCCAGCCGATCGTGGTACGGGTCGGCATGAAGCCGATCGCGACACTGATGAACCCGCTCGACTCGGTCGATCTGCGCACCGGTGAAGCGACCAAAGCATACATCGAGCGCAGCGACACCTGCGCGGTGCCGGCGGCGGCAGTGATCGGCGAATCGCTGCTCGCGCTCGTGCTGGCCGACGCGGTGCTGACCAAGTTTGGCGGCGACACGGTCGGCGAGGTCCAAGAGCGCGTGCGTGGTTGGGAGACGACGGCCCGTGCCCGCTAACCTTTGGCTGTGCGGACCGCCCGGCGCCGGCAAGACCAGCGTCGCGCCGCTGCTCGCGGCGCTGCGCGGACTCGACGCGGTCGACATCGACCGGCTGGTCGAGAACGAGGCCGGCCGGCGCATCGTCGACATCGTCGATCAGGATGGCGAGCCGGCGTTTCGCGCCCGCGAGCGGAGCGCGATCGCGCGCGTCGCGACCCGTGGCGGCACCGTCGTCGCGCTCGGCGGCGGCGCACTCGAAGACGAGGAGAACCGCCGCGCGATTGCTGCCAGCGGGTTGCTCATCTTTTTGGACGCGTCGCTGGAGACATGCAGCCTGCGCACGTCGCGCGAGGCGGGGCAGCGCCCATTGCTGCGCGAGCACGGCGCGCTGGCACGACTGCACGCCGGCCGGCGCACGCGCTATCTGGCCGCCGACGTCCAGGTGTGCGTGGACGGACTTTCGCCGGCCGGCGCGGCCGACGCGATCGATCGTGCGCTGCGGGAAGAGGTCGACGTGCGCGTCAACGCGGCCAAGCCGTACGACGTCGCGATCGGCCGCGATTTGCTCGACAAGCTGCCGCGCCGCGCGCACCCCGAACCCGGCGGACGCGTGCTCGTGGTCGTCGACCGCTGCGTGCGCGATCTCGCGCTCCGCGTGCAGCGCGCGTATGACGACGCCGGCATCGCCGCCACCGTGCTCGACGTGGAGGCCGACGAGTCGCTCAAGGCGCTCGACGCGGTCGCCGGCTTATGGGATGCGTTCGCCGCCGCGAAACTCGATCGTCGCGGCATCGTCATCGGGATCGGCGGCGGGACGATCGGCGATGCGGTCGGCTTCGCCGCCGCGACATTCCAGCGCGGTATCCCGTTCGTCGCCGTCCCGACCACGCTGCTCTCGGCCGTCGACGCCGCGATCGGCGGCAAGACCGCGATCAACCTGAGCGCGGGAAAGAACCTGGTCGGCACGGTGACGCAGCCGGCGCTGGTCGCGATCGTCCCGCAGGTGCTGCGGCGGCTGCCGCGGCGTGACGTCGTCTCCGGCTACGGCGAGATGCTCAAGTACGGTCTCGCGCTCGACGCCACGCTCTATCGCGCGCTGCGCGAAGGTGAACAGACGCTGCTCGACGATCCCGCCAGCGCGCTCTACGCGATCGCGCGCTGCGTCGAGCTGAAGGCGGAGATCGTCGCGCTCGACGAGGAGGATCGCAGCGGTGTGCGAGCGATCCTCAACTTCGGCCACACCGTCGGCCACGCGCTCGAAAAGGTCGCCGGCTACGGGACGCTGCGCCACGGTGAAGCGGTGATCGTCGGGATGCGCGCCGCGCTCGCGCTCTCGGTCGAACGACAAGAAGCGGCACGCCCACGGCACACAGTTCGTCCTGCTCGAGGACATCGGCAGCTCGCGGCTCGACGACGGCGTGACGCCCGACGACGTGCGCACGGCGCTCGCCGGGATCGGCCTGGGATGAAGATCCTCGTCGTCAACGGACCCAACCTCAACCTGCTCGGCGAACGCGAACCGGACGTCTACGGTCACGCGACGCTCGACGACCTCGAACGCGCGGTCGCGAAACGCTGCAAGCGCTATGGCTGGAAGGTGAAGTTCTTCCAGTCCAACCACGAGGGCGCGATCATCGACGAGTTGCACGCCCGCCGCGGCTGGGCCGATGCGGTCGTGATCAACCCCGGTGCCTTCACCCACTACTCGTACGCGATCCGCGACGCGATCGCCGCCATCGGCGTGCCGACCGCCGAAGTCCACCTCTCCGACATCGACCACCGCGAGGACTTTCGCCGCATCTCGGTCGTCCGCGACGTGTGCGTGCACCGTTTCGCCGGCCGCGGGATCGACTCGTACCTCGACGCCCTCGACGCCTTCGCAACGACGAACGGCACCGCGTGATCGCCCGCCGGCTCGGCGCGGACGGCCCGACGATCGGCGCCATCGGCCTGGGCTGCATGGGGATGTCGGAGTTCTACACGCCGGTCCCCGAGAGCGAGGCGATCGCGACGATCCACCGCGCGCTCGAGCTCGGCGTCACCCTGATCGACACCTCCGACATGTACGGAATCGGCACGAACGAACGGCTCGTCGGGCGGGCGCTGCGCGACCGCCGCGAGCGCGCGGTCCTCGCGACGAAGACGGGCCTGCTGCGCGATCCCGACGATCCGGCGTGGCGCGGCCGAGACGGTCGGCCCGAGCACATCCGCAGCGCGATCGACGCCTCGCTCGCGCGGCTCGGCGTCGAGGTCGTCGATCTCTACTACCTGCACCGCGTCGATCCGCAGGTGCCGATCGAAGAGACCGTCGGTGCGATGGCCGAGCTGGTCGACGCCGGCAAGGTGCGGCGGCTCGGCCTCTCCGAGACGACCGCCGAGCAGTTGCGCCGTGCGGCGGCCGTCGCGCCGATCGCGGCGTTACAGAGCGAGTACTCGCTCTTCACCCGCGACGTCGAACGCAGCGGGGTGCGCGCCGCCGCCCGCGCGCTCGGGGTAACGTTCGTCGCTTACGCACCGCTCGGACGCGGGATGCTGACCGGCGCGATCCGCAGTACCGGCGCGCTCGCGCCCGACGATCTGCGGCGCCGCGTCCCGCGCTTCGACGAGGCCAACCTCACCCACAACCTCGCGTTGGTCGACGGCCTGACCGCCCTCGCCCGCGAGCTCGACTGCACGCCCGCACAACTCGCACTCGCCTGGGTCCTCGCGCAAGGCGACGACGTCGTCGCGTTACCCGGCTGTGAGCGCGTCGCGCACCTCGAGGAGAACGCGCGCGCCGCCGACCTCGTGCTCGACGCCGCGACACGCGCGCGACTCGCCGCCCTCATCCCACCGAACGCTGCCGCGGGCGCCCGGATACGGTAAAGAGCGTCCGTTTCGGACGGGGCGGTGGATTGCAACGCCCCTAACCGACCTCGAGGGATTCGCCGCTTTCGCCGGGGCCGCCGTCGAGGAGGGCGTGGAGGTGCGGCAAGAAGCGCGGGGCCGGGCCGCCGCGCAGTTCGGGCTCGATGACGTCGTGGGAGATGCCGGCGCCGCGCAGGTGCAGGACGCGCACGTTGGTGGCGCCGGCCGCGCGCCAGTACGCCACGAGGCGGTCGATGGCGCCGTTGTTCACGCCCGTTTCGCCGGCATTGCGGACGATGTCGACGTCGGCGGCGGCCGGCGGTGCCTGACGCGCGGCGGCCATGAGCTCGTGGGCGAGGCCCAGACCGGCGTTGAGCGCGTTGGTGGTGTAGCGTGGATACCCGTGCGGCGGATCGGTGCGGCCGCGATCGAAGGGGTTCCACCACAAGAACCGGCGCGGCAACCGCGTGAGCAGTCGCCGCAGCGCACCCAGGCCCGCCGACGGAAACGGCCGGATGCCGAGCAGCGGCGCGATCGCGATCGCGCGCGTCACCCGGCGATCGCGCTGCGCAAGGTAGAGTGCGAGCACACCGCCGAGCGAGAAGCCGACCACGACGATCTCATCGGCCAACGCCGCGGCGGTGTCGACGATGCGCGCGCCTTGCGCGCGCAACTCATCGGCGGTCAGCCCCGCCAGCGCTTCGGTCATGCGGTCGGCGTGACCGTGGCGCGGCAGGCGCGGGATGAGGACCGTCTCGCCGCGGGCATGACGCGCGAGGGCGAAATCACGCCACGTGCGCGGGCTGGCCGTCATGCCGTGCAGCAGCACGACGACGCGGGCCGTCCGATGGCCGTGGGTGAGCAGCGTCGAGCGCATCTCCTCGCCGAGCAAATGCTCCTCACCCGCGTCGAGCGCGGCGAGCAGCGCCGCCGTCTCGAGGTCGGTCACGCGTTTGCCAGCGCGATCAGCGCAAACGCACGCTCATCGGTCCGCAGTCCTTCGGCGCGTACCACCTCACGCAGCGTCTTCGACGCCGCGTGCGCGAACGCGGTCGAGGCCGCCGTCTGCTCTTCGGCGATCGCGTTGGCGGCGAAGATCACGTCGTCGACGGCGCGCGCGATCCCCTCGTGGATGGCGCGCTCGGCGTCGCGCTCGACGATGCGCGTCCCGGCCGCGCCGCGCGTGAGCATCAACACGTAATCGAGCGCGGCGGCCGTCGCCAGCACGCGCGGGGCGTGCGGACGGAAGCCGTCGACGTCGCCGAAGTCGCGCGCGGCGCGCATGAGCGCCTCTTGGAGCGCTACGACGAGATCTGCGCGGTCAATGCCCATAGGACCGCCACCTGCGTTTTCGCGTCTTGCAGCTCGCCGGCGCGAATCTGCCGCCACAGCTCGTCGAGCGGAAAGATCCCGGTCTGGATCTGCTCGTCCTCGTCGAAGTCGGTTGGGCCGACGTCGTACCCCTCGGCCACACAGAAATGCAATAGCTCGGTGCAGAATCCCGGCGCCGAGTAGCCCGAGAAGAGGTGCGTCATCCGATGCGCGCGATAGCCCGTCTCCTCGCGCAGTTCGCGCGTCGCCGCCGCGAGCGGCGTCTCGCCGGGGTCCATGCCGCCGGCGACCGCTTCCCACGTCTCGCGTCCCACCGGATGCCGATATTGCTTGACGAGCAGCATCGTGTCCGGCGTCGGCTGCACGATGACGACGACCGCGCCGCTGTGCTCGACCACCTCGACGTCGTGGGTGCGACCACCCTGCGCCGGCAGCGTGTCGACGCGCAGGTTGACGACGTGACCCTCGTAGATCCGCCGACTCTTCA
>JBEKAU010000406.1:0-3399 GCA_050015755.1 Vulcanimicrobiaceae bacterium
CACCACGCCGTGCTGCACGCCGTCGACGTGCTCGAAGCCGACGGCTGGACGGTCACCCGCCTGCCGGTCGACGCCGACGGTCTGGTCGCCCCGGCCACCTTCGAGGCTGCGCTGACGCCGCAGACGACGCTGGCGTCGATCATGCTCGACAACAACGAGACCGGCACCATCGAGCCGATCGCCGACCTGGCGGCGATCGCGCGCGCGCACGGCGTGCGCTTCCACACCGATGCGGTCCAGGCCGCGGCCTGGGTCCCGCTCGACCTCGCCGCCCGCGGCGTCGACCTGCTCGCGATCTCGGCGCACAAGTTCAACGGCCCCAAAGGCGTTGGCGCGCTCGTCGTGCGGACGGGCACGCCGATCGCGCCGCTGGTCGTCGGCGGCGGCCAGGAACACGGCCTGCGGGCCGGCACCGAGAACCTCGCCGGGATCGTCGGTTTGGCCCGGGCGCTCACGCTCGCGGCGGCGGAGCGCGAGGCGGTCGGGCCGCGCGTCGCGGCGCTCCGCGACCGGCTCGAAGCCGGCATCCGCGCCACCATTCCGGACGTGATCGTCGCCGGCGCGGGCGCGCCGCGGTTGCCGAACGTGCTCGCGGTCGCCTTCGCCGATGCCCCCTCGGACGCGCTGCTGATCCGGCTCGACCTGGCGGGGATCGCGGTCTCGGCAGGGAGCGCCTGCGCGGCCGGTTCGCTCGAGCCCAGCCACGTCGTCGCCGCGCTTGGCGTGCCGGAACGCTTCCGGCTCGGGTTCCTGCGGTTCTCCCTGGGCCGGGAGACGACCGCGGAAGAGATCGATGCGGTGCTCGCTCGGTTGCCTGGAGTCCTAGTAGGGGTCCGAACCCCTCTTACCGTGTAACTGTAGCTAAATGTGGGAAACGAGCAACCGTGGCTCGCATGAGCACGCGGAGGATTGGTTTTGAGCTCGGGGATCGACGGCGCTTTGATTCGCGACGTCCTTGTCGGCATCGGGGTCTTGTTCGTCGGGATCGGCATCCTTGTGGTATGCCTGGCCGTGGCTCGTCTCGTCCGCCGCATGAACGGAACGCTGGATGAAGTCGACCGTCAGATCGGCGCGCTCTCGGCCCCCGTGGTCGAGACGCTCGGCCACGTCGGCGGGATCGCCGACAGTGCCGACGCGGCCGTCGCCAAGCTCGGCACGGTGGTGGGCGCGCTCGAAGTCGTCGCGGACGGCGTCGGCAGCACCGCAAAGCTCGCGACCGATGCCGTCGCCCCCGCCGTGGTCAACCTCGGGGCGATCTTGGCGGGCCTCACGGCCGGCCTCCGGCGTCTGGTCGGGGTCCCCGGACCGTCCGCTCCTTCGGCGCCAAACGGGGAAACAGCACTCCATGGCTGAGCACGGCGGTGGTGGCGCCGGCTTCGTCACCGGTTTGGCGATCGGGGCGCTCGCGGGGGCGACCCTGGCCATGATCCTGGCCCCGCAAACCGGCGAGGACACCCGCGACCTGATGGTCGCCAAAGCACGCGAGGCCGGTGAACGGGCGCGCGACGTCGCTGATGACGCCAACGACTTGTTGGCGCGCGGACGCAAGATCGTCGACGAAGCGCGCGCGCGAATCGACGAAGCCATCGCGGAGGGCAAGGACGCCGCCGCACGCCAACGCAGCACCCTCGAGAACGAGAGCTAGGAGACAAGGTGGATATCAAAGTCAACGTCCGCGAGTCGGAAGGCGACGCGTACGTCGTCGACCTCACCGGTGAGATCGACGTCTATACCTCACCGAAGGTCAAGGACGCGATCACCGAGCTGATCGATCAGGAGCACTACAACCTGGTCATCAATCTCGAGAAGGTTCGCTACATCGATTCGACGGGTCTGGGCGTGTTGATCGGCGGCCTCAAGCGGGTTCGCGAGCACGGCGGTTCCGTCAACTTGGTCTGCACGAACCCGCAGATCAAGAAGATCTTCGACATCACCGGCCTCGTGAAGATCTTCGGGATCTTCGACGACGAGCAGAGTGCGATGAAGGCCTTGGTGTGAGTTCCGCAGCGCACCCGGCGGAACGCACCTCACACGGCACCGTCGAAGTCAAGATTCCCGGCCGCGCCGAGTGGGTCGCGGTCGCGCGGCTCGCGGTCGCCGCGGTCGCCAGCCGGCTGCGCTTCTCGGTCGATGAGATCGAGGACATCAAGCTCGCGATCGCCGAGGCCTGCACGAACTCGATCCAAAGTGCGGGCGGCGTCGACGCCGGCGTGATCGAGATCGTCTGCGACGCCTCGGAAGACGAACTGCGCTGCGTCGTGCGCGACCACTCGACCGGTCACAAGGTCGAGGGAACCAAGGCGACCAGCTTGACCGAGGGACGAACCGAGGAGCTCGGCGTGTTCCTGATTCGCGCGTTGATGGATTCCGTCGAGTATACCCCGGATACCGGGCGTGGGACGGAACTCATCATGACCAAACGCGTTCTCGTCTAAGAGATGTCGTCTTCGGCCCCACACGTCGACGAGGAGCGCTGGGACCGCAATCGGGCGCGGAAAGCATTCGCCCGCTTCGCGGAGTTACGCGCCGATCGTAGCCTGGACAGCGGCCCCGACTATACCGGGGTCGACGAGTTCGATCGTCTGCGCAACGAGCTGGTCGTCGCTCACCTCAACCTGGTGCGCTACCTCGCCGTCAAGTTCGCCAATCGCGGCGAGGCGCTCGACGACCTGATTCAGGTCGGCACCGTGGGCTTGCTCAAAGCGATCGACCGTTTCGACCTCGAGCGCGGCGTCGAGTTCACGACCTATGCGACGCCGACGATCGTCGGCGAGATCAAGCGCTACTTCCGCGACAAGGGCTGGGCCGTCAAGGTCCCCCGCCGGCTGCAGGAGCTCAACCTCTCCGTCAACCGGGCGATCGAGAAGCTGACCGTCAAACTCGGCCACTCGCCGACCGTCACCGAGCTCGCCCAGCACCTGGGCGCCTCGGAAGAAGACATCCTCGAGGCGCAGGAGCTCGGCCAGGCCTACAACTTGCTCTCGCTCGACACCGAGCTCAACGGTGAAGGCGACAAGAAGTCACAGACGCTGGCCGATTACGTCGGCCAGAACGACGCCGGGCTGGAGCTGCTGGAAGACCGCGCCAACCTCGAGCGCGCCTTTCAGGTGCTGACCGGCCGCGAGCGCGTCATCTTGTATCTGCGCTTCTACGAGAGCGTCTCGCAGACCGAGATCGCCAAGCGCCTCAACGTCTCCCAAATGCACGTCTCGCGCCTGCAGCAAAAAGCCCTCGAGAAGCTCAAGAACTTCCTTCAGGAAAAGTAGCTGCTACTCCGGTAGCGGTGTCTCGCCCGGAAGTGCTCCCTCGAGGGCAGCGGCGACGTCGATGACGGTGCGCACGTCGTCGTCGGCTGTCGTCACGCGCCATGAGATGACGAGCGAGATCAGCAGCAGCGCG
>JBEKAU010000407.1:0-3393 GCA_050015755.1 Vulcanimicrobiaceae bacterium
CGACCGGATTGCGTTCGCGCCGCTGCGGCGGCGCAACGCGGGGACGCTGGTCCCGTTGATCTCCTCGATCGGCGTCGCGATCATCATCAGCGCGATCCTGAGCGGCATCTACGGTGTCGACGAGCGGCACTTCACCAATCTCGGGCTCGATAGCGCGCCGCCGATCCACCTCGGTCCGGTCACCTTCACGATCGTCGAGCTGACGATCTTCTTCTCGGCGATCGTCCTGATGCTGGTGCTGAGCTGGATGCTGCGCGCGACGACGCTCGGCCGCAACATCCGCGCCGTCGCCGCCGACCGCGTTGCCGCCGCGCTGCTCGGCGTCAACCTCGAAGGGACGATCGCCGCAACCTTCTTCATTGCCTCGGCGCTGGGCGGCGCGGCCGGCGTGCTCGTCGGCTTGCAGTACAACAGCGTCGTCCTCGACATGGGCAGCCCGATCGAACTCAAGGGCTTGGCGGTGATCATCCTGGGTGGGATGGGCAGCATCACCGGCGCCGTCGTCGGCGGCTTCATCATCGGCGCCGTCGAGGTCACCGCGACCGCGGTCGGGCTCTCCGAATGGCGCGACGCGATCACCTTCGGTGTCATGTTCCTCATCCTCGTCGTGCGCCCGTCCGGGCTCTTCGGCCAGCGCTCACTGCGTCAGGCGTGAACCTGCTCGCCGACTTCTACGCGAAGCACTCGCAGCTGATCGACCAGATCGGCATCAATGCGATCCTCGCGCTGTCCCTCTCGGTCTCGCTGCGCGCCGGCCAACTCGCACTCGCGCAAGCCGCCTTCATGGGCATCGCCGCGTACGTCTCGGCGATCCTTGCACTGAACGCACATTGGCCGCTGCTCGGCTCGATCGTGGCAGCGATCGTCGTCGCCGCACTTGCCGCGGCACTCCTCGCGCTGCCGGTCAGCCGCCTGCGCGGCATCTTTCTCGCGATCGCGACGATCGGCTTCGGCGAAATCGTGCGCGTCTTCGCCAACAACCTGACCATCACCGGCGGCGCCGAAGGCCTGAGCAGCATCCCCAGCGATGCGACGACACCCGTCATCTACGGTTCTCTGATCGCGGTCGCGCTGGTGCTGTGGTTCCTCTCGCGCACGAAGTTCGCGCTCGCCGTCGCGCTCACGCGCGAGGACGAATACGCCGCCCGCGGCGTCGGCGTCGACGTCGGCCGCGTACGCCTGCTCTCACTCGCCCTGGGCGGCGCGATCGCCGGTCTCGGCGGCGCGCTCTACGCGCACTCGTCCTTCTTCATCACCCCCAACGACTTCGGCTTCCCGCGCATGGAACAGATCCTGGTGTGGTGCGTCATCGGCGGCGTGACGAGCCCGCTGGGCGCGGTCCTCGGCTCGACGGTGCTCTCGATCCTGCCCGAAGTCATCCGCTTCTTGCACGACTACCGCGACGTGACCAACGGCATCATCTTGCTGCTGGTCATCCTGTTCGTCCCCGGCGGCATCGCCTCGCTCTGGCAAGGCCGCGCCCGTCGCCGTCGCGCCGCGGAGCCGCACACCTGATGCTCGTCCTCGACGACGTCGCGGTCCACTACGGCGGCGTCCACGCCCTCGACGGCGTTTCGCTGACGGTGGAACCGGGCCGCGTCGTCGGCCTCATCGGCCCCAACGGCGCCGGCAAGACGACGCTCGTCAACGCGACCACCGGCCTCGCCCCCCTCACCCGCGGCACCATCACCCTCGACGACCGGCGCCTGAGCGGCCTTCCCCCGCACCGCGTCGCCCGCGCCGGCATCGCCCGCACCTACCAGAACATCCGCCTCTTCGGCGCGTTACCGGTCCGCGCCAACCTCGCAGCCGGCGCCTACGCCCACCACGACACGCTAACGGCCCTCGCCATGCGCGCGCTGCTCGCCCGCGCCGGCATCCCCGACCTCGACCTCGACGCGCGCGCCAACGCCCTCCCCTACGGCGACCAACGCCGCCTGGAGATCGCACGCGCCCTCGCCGCCAACCCCCGCATCATCATGCTCGACGAACCCGCCGCCGGCATGAACCCCGCCGAAACCCACCGCCTCGTCGACACGATCCGCGCCATCGCCGCCAGCGGCATCGGCGTCCTGCTCATCGAGCACGACATGCCCCTGGTCCGCGCCGCCTGCGACACCGTCGTCGTCCTCAACTTCGGCGAAGTCATCGCCCGCGGCACGCCATCAGACGTCTCCCGCGACCCCGCCGTCATCGAAGCCTACCTCGGCACCGGCGCAGAGCACGAAGCATGAGCGCGCTGCTGACCGTCACCGACCTCCGCGCCGGCTACGGCAACGTCGAAGTCCTCCACGACGTGAACGTGCAGCTCGAAGAGGGCACGCTCTGCGCCATCGTCGGCGCCAACGGCGCCGGCAAAACGACGCTCCTCATGTCACTCGCCGCCATCATCCCCAAACGCGCCGGCACCGTCACCTTCGAAGGCACCGACGTCACGAAACTCCGCACCCACACCCTCGTCCGCCGCGGCCTCGTCCTCGTCCCCGAAGGCCGCCGCATGCTCCCCCACATGACGGTAGAAGAAAACGTGCAAGTCGCCGCCGCCGCCGCCGGCAGCGCAGGCTTCGCCCGCATCCCCGACCTCCTCGACCGCTTCCCGATCCTGCGCACCCGCCGCAACGTCCCCGCCGGCTCCCTCTCCGGCGGCGAACAGCAAATGCTCGCCATCGCCCGCGCGCTCGCGATCGGCCCCAAAGCCCTGCTCCTGGACGAACCCTCGATGGGCCTCGCCCCCAAACTCGTCGACGAGATCTTCGCCATCATCGCCGCCGAACGCGCACGCGGTACGTCCATCTTGCTCGTCGAGCAAAACGCCCGCCGCGCCCTCGCCCTCGCCGACCACGCCTACGTCATGGAACGCGGCCGCATCGTCTTATCCGGCACGGGAACCGAACTCGCGACCCACCGAGACGTCGTTTCCGCCTACCTCGGCGGTTGAGAATCCCTCGCGAAACCGGTGGAAACCGGCGAATCACCGTGCATAACAAAACTTTCTTGTGGACAAGCGCTCGCCGCAGCGATTCTCCTCTTGCATGAACTGCACGCCGCGCATATGCTGTGAACACGTCGCGCAGCAATGCCGACGGGCGAGCAACGAGAAGCTCGCCGGTGACGAAACGGACGACAAGCGCTCCGCGCATGACGAAACGACGACACCGTACGAAGTTCGACGCTGGACCTGGCTGCGCTCCGCGCACGCGAGACCACGCGCAGATCGGTTTCTCGTCCTCGCGCCCGCCGGAGCCTTCTCCGACGGGCGCGATGCTTTTCCAACGCGCTTCTGCGACATGCAAACATCGTGCCGAGGCGAGTGATGCGCGAGGTGCGCGGGGTACTCGCGGAGCGGCGTGAGCCCGGAGGGCGGCAGCCGCGGAGCGGTAGCGTCGTGCGCGC
>JBEKAU010000408.1:0-6299 GCA_050015755.1 Vulcanimicrobiaceae bacterium
GCGCGGCGATGTGTTGCGGCGTCGCGTAGCCCTTGTGCACCGCGAACCCGTAGTGCGGATATTGCAGCCCGAGTTCCACCAGCAGCGCGTCGCGGTGCACCTTGGCGATGATCGAGGCCGCGGCGACGGTGGCGCACTTCGCGTCGCCTTTGATCACCGGTTCTTGTACGCCGGTCCAGCTCTTGATGCGCACCGCGTCGGTCAGCAGATACTCCGGCGCGCACGAGAGCGCGGCCAAGGCGCGCTCCATCGCGAGCACGCTCGCCCAATAGATGTTGAGCCGGTTGATCTCGATGACGCTGGCCTCGCCGATCGCCCAGGTGACCGCACGCGCCTTGATCTCCTCGGCCAGCTCGAGCCGCATCTCGGGCAGCACCTGCTTCGAGTCGTTCAGGCCGCGCAGCCGCAGGGGGCCGTCGGCCACCACGCAGGCGGCGACGACCGGGCCGGCCAGCGGCCCGCGCCCGACCTCGTCGATGCCGCCGACGAGCCGGTGCCCGCCGTCCCAGGCGCGCTGTTCGAAGGCGTGCAGGCGGTCGAGTCGGCGGCGTTCGCGCTCGACCGCGTTGCGTCGCTTGCGGCGTGCCTCCTCGGCCGAGGGCATCAGGCGGCCTCCGGCCGTTCGAACGTGAGCCGCCCAAAGCCGCCGGCCCCGATCTCGCGCAGGTAGGCGCCGGCGGCGTTGTGGAGGTCGAACTCGCCGCCCTTGCGCGCAAAGCCGCGCGCCCGTGCGAACGCGTCGAGGTCCGGGAGGTCGACGGCAGGCCTTTGCGCACGCGACCAGGCCACGAACGCGGCGACGATCTCCTCGGGGTCGAAGCGGTCGCGCGGCAACGCACCGGTCAGCGCCAGTTGCCACTGCGCTTGCGGCGTCGCGATCTTCGGCACGAGGATCCCGGGCGTATCCATCACTTCCAATTTCGGCTGCACGCGGAACCACTGCAGCGAGCGCGTGACCCCGGCTTTGTCCTCGATCTTGGCCGCCGTCCGGCCTACCAGTCCGTTGATGATCGAGGACTTCCCCGTGTTCGGGATGCCCACCACGATCGCCCGCGTCGTCCCGCCGGCGGCGATCGTCTCGGCCAGCGGTGCCTGCAGGCGCCGCACCGAGGTCGGGTCCTTCCCGTTGACGGGGATCGCGAGTCGGCCTTGCGCCGTGTACCACGCCACCCATTCCCGCGTCGCGCGCGGGTCGGCGAGGTCCTCGCAGCCCAGGACCAGGATGCGGCGCTTGCGGGCGGCGAGCACGTCGAGGGCCGGGTTCGCGCTCGTACGGGGCAGCCGCGCGTCGACGACCTCGATGACGACGTCGACGATCTTGAGCCGCTCGGCGAGCTTGCGCATCGCGGCGGCCATGTGGCCGGGGTACCACTGGATCTGGGCGTCCTGGACGCCGCCGCCACTGGGCATCAGAGGCGCCGCGGCGGCCAGATGCCGACGACGGCCTTGCCCGCGATGTCGGTGGCGTGGAGGACGCCCCAATTGCGCGAGTCGTCGCTCTCGGCCCGATTGTCGCCCAGCACATAGTATCCATCGGCCGGCAGGGTGACGGCCGGCGCGCTGCGATGGTCGGGGAAGTGCACGTACGGCTCGGGCAGCGGCGCGCCATCGACCAGCACGGTGCCCTCGCGCACCTCGACGCGCTCGCCGGGCAGACCGACGACGCGCTTGATGTACGTCTCGGGGTTGGGCGCGTCGTGGCGGAACGCGACGACGTCGCCGCGTCGTACCGGGCCCAGACGATATGCCAACGTGTTGATGAGCACGAACTCGCCCGCGCGCACGCGCGGTTCCATGGAGAGTCCGTCGACCTGCGGGGTTCGCAGGAAGAACGCGGTCGCGATCAGCGCCAGCAGAACGAGCTGTGCGGACAGCGAGACGGCGGTGCGCGTCTTCACCACGCTCACCGTCTTCGCCATTTCGACCTCTACGCCTCGGCGGCTCGGACGAAGTCCGAACGCGAGGGTTGCGCTATGCGCAACCCTCTAGTGCAGAATCCTGAAGCGGTCGATCGGCCAGAACAGCAAGAACGCGTGGCCGGTGAACCAGGCCTTGTGCCCGGCGAGCGGACCGGTCGCAAACGTGCCCGCGGCCTGCGCGAAGCCCCAGATGTGGGAGTCTTCGGAGTCGTTGCGGTTGTCGCCGAACATCAGGTAACAATTCGGCGGGATACGGTCGGGTGCGGTCCAGTCTTGCTTGGGCGGGACGTTGGCGACGCTCGGGTCGAGCTTCGTGCCGTCGACCCAGATGCCGTAGTCGCGAATCTGCAGTTCGTAGGCCGGCTTGTCGTTGATGTACGGCTCGCTCAGCGGCTGACCGTTGCGGTAGACGACGCCGGCGTGCACGCGGATCTGGTCGCCGGGCGCACCGATGACGCGCTTGATGAAGTCGTTGGTGCTCGGGATCGGCGGCGGGAAGACGACGATGTCCTCATCGTGCGGCTTGGTGAAGCGATACTCGAACTCGTTGACGAGCAGGACGTCGTGGATCTGGAGCGTCGGCTCCATCGAGCCGCTCGGGATGTAGAACGTCCGCACCACGAACGTGATGAGAAACAGCGCCACCAGCCCGGCGACGATGAATGCGTCGAGGTATTCGCGGATGACCGAGGTCGTCGACGGAGCCGAGGACGCAGGCGCGCTCGCGACGGCGGGGCCGTCGATGACGGCGCCGTCGCCGGCGGCTACGGGAGTCGTGCGGAAGCTGAGCGCAACGCGAATGACCGCGAAGACGGCGATCAGCCCAAGGAGCTCGAGAGGTGTCACAGAGCCGCGGTTACTTCGCGGTCTTGCGTTCCTTGATGCGGGCCGCCTTACCGATCTTCTCGCTCAAGTAGTACAGGCGCGAGCGGCGGACGATACCACGCTTGGAGACCTCGATGCGGTCGACCCGGGGGCTGTGGAGCAGGAACGTCCGCTCGACACCAACGCCGTGCGCAACACGGCGGACCGTGATCGCCTCAGCCAGACCGCCACCACGGCGAACCGTCACGACGCCCTCGAACATCTGGACGCGTTCTTTCCCGCCCTCGACGACCTTCGAGAAGACTTTGACGGTGTCGCCCGGACGGAATTCCGGGACGTTCGGCTTTTCCTGTTCCTTCTGGATCAGGTCGAGTACGTTCATGACAGCTCTCTGAACAGCGCAAAGCGGCCGCGCGGGCCGCGCGGGCAACCCCGGTAGTGTACCACGGACCCCGTACTCCGGCAAGGCCGAGAGGTTCCGCCTCGCCGGGCCGACCGAGGTCGCCGCCGGGGCGAAGGGACGCTCGCTCGTCTTGCTAGCGACGGTAGATCATCGGGTTGTCGAACCCGGTCTTGTCCTTGGGGCGGGTCCGCGACATCCACTTGTCCCGGTGGAACAGGATGACGTAGAGGTGAGGTCGGCAACCTGCCGCGCGAGCCACTTCATCGCGACCAGTGTACCACGTAGCCGAGGAGGTCGGTGAGGAAGAGCGCCGCCGCGGTAAGCGTCGACCAGGCACGGAGCGCTTTCTTGGCGTCGATCGCTTCTCGATTGGCCCTGAAGGCGTCCACCATTCCTGAGCGTGCACGCTCAAGCGCCGCTGCGCGATCATCGGACAATTCCGCGGCGAGGTCTTCGAGATCGGGAGCGTCGAGTTGGTGGTAGCGCACGATCGCGATTCCGATCAGGGCCACGGGTACGAGCAGTGCGATTGCAAGAACGCGCGCGAGGAGTGCTCCGCCGCGTACTTCGTCGGTCGCCAGTAAGTACGTCATTGCGCTGAACGCCAGCGCTCCCGTCGCACTCAGCGTCGCGTCGATGTCTTCCATGCTGCGGATCTGCGAATCCAGGACGCTCTGGAACAGCGCAACATCGTGCTCGTCCGGTAATGAGGCCGAAGCACCGAAGAGCGATCGTGCGATTCCGTCGAGCAATTCCACCACGAGCTCATCGTCGCACCCGGGTGTGACAGGGTCATGGCCGTTTCGTTACGTCAGCGTTTTTCGTTGCGGGCGGTGGCGCGCAGGCGGGATTGTTCGCGGCGCCATTCGGCGATTTTGGCGTGGTCGCCGCTGAGGAGGACGGCGGGGACGTCGATGCCGCGGAAGGTCGGCGGGCGGGTGTAGGCGGGGTGATCGAGCGTCGTGCCGTCGGCCCACGATTCCGCGTCGGCGGAGTCGGCGTCGATGGCGCCGGGGACGAGGCGGGCCGTCGCGTCGAGGAAGGCCATCGCGGCGATCTCGCCGCCGGTCAGCACGAACTCGCCGAGTGAGACCTCTTCGATCGGATAGAGTGCCAACAGCCGCTCGTCGATGCCCTCGTAGTGGCCGCAGATCAGCACCAGCCGGTCGAGCTGCGACCACGCGGCGGCGTCGGCTTGGCGAAAGAGCGGCCCGCTGGCCGAGGTGAGCACGATGCGGCGGCGTTCGTCGGGCGGCGCGTCGGCCAGGATCCCGTCGAGGACGCGTGCGAGCGGCTCGATGCGCAACACCATGCCGGGGCCGCCGCCGTAGGGCCGCTCGTCGGCCCGGCCGCTGCCGTCGAGCGCGTCGAGCAGGTGGTGCGTGCGGACGGTGACCAGCCCCGCCTCGACCGCCCGGCCGACGATCGAGAGGCCGATCACCGGCGCGAACATCTCGGGGAAGAGCGTGACGAGGTCGACGTGCAAAAGGGCCACGTGGGGTTCTTCGACCGGCTGCGCCGGCTGATCCCGGGGCGCGTCCCGTCGGAGCCGTTCGCGCGGGGCACGCACGCGCTCGATCGCGGCCGTTTCGCACTTGCCGAGGCCGCCTTCGCGCAGGCGCTGGCGCAGGCGCAGCAGCCGGCCGAGGTCGCGCTGGTACGCAATAAGCTCGCGATCCTGGCCCTGCGCCGGGGCGACCGCGAGCTGGCGGTCGCGACGCTGATCGAGGCACTCGAGGCGGACCCGCGCTCGCCGGCGGCGATCACCACGATCGGCAACCTGTTGCTGGAGGACGGCGACGCCGAGGAAGCCGTCGCGCACTACGAGGCGGCACTGCGCATCGACGAGCACTACGGTCCGGCCCACCACAACTTGGGGGTCGCGCTGCACCGGGCCGGCAAGCGGGGCGCCGCGGTGCGACATTTGCGGAAGGCCTCCCGCCTCGAAGGCCGCAAGTGAACGCTCGTCATGGATCACGAGCAGCTCCGGCTCGGCGGTGACCTCTTGGCGGCGATCCGGCGCGGCGTGGACGCGGCGATCGAGCGCGGCGGCCAGTTCGTGGCGCCGCCGCACCTGCTGCTCGGTGCCCTCGAGGACGAGCGCGTCGGCCCCGCGCTCGAGCCCGTCGTCTCGCGCGAGCGGCTCCTGAAGGCAGCCGAGGAGGCTCCCAAGCGGCTACCGGCCGTCGTCGAGATTCCCGAAGGCTCGCTGCCCGAAGGCGATCATCCGCCGTTCGTCCGGTACGACACGCTGGCGTTCCACGCGGGCGACGGCAGCCGCGTGCTCTACCTGAGCGGCGAGGCGTTCCGCCTGTTTCTCGAAGGCGCGCGGCGCGCCGGCGACGCGTACCATACGCGCCATCTCGTGATGGGCTTCGCAGCCGAGGCCGTCAAAGACCGCGACCTGATGCAACTCTTCAGCACCGATACCGCGAAGGTGATGTCGGCGATGGTGGCGCTCGAAGCCCCCTTATAATGGCTTCGGTTTCACCGAAGCCGTCGCGTTCGGGCTTCGCCCGAGCCGCCAATCAGAGGTTTTTGGTCGAGATCGCGTCGGTGCTGGTGATGTCTTCGAGGTACTCGAAGAGTTGCGGCAAGGTGATTTTCTCGAGTTCGCTGCGCAGCGCCATGCCTTCGCCGTCCTCGCCCTCATCGCGCAGGTAACAGCGCGATTCGACGCCGCCTGAGCCTTCGCTCAGGAACGACACCGCAAAACCCTTGCCGAGCGTGTCGTCATAGATGCGCATCGCGGCGGGGTTGAGGATCTCGATCGAGTGCGACGGGCTGTTCGCGTCGAAGATCGTGATCGTCAAATAGTCGCGGTTCACGATCTCGATCGAGCCGACGACGAAGGTATTTTTGGCAGAGAAGAACTCATGCCCGCGCTTGTTGCGTGAGCTCACTTCGTAGAACACGCGGTGCGCGACGAACCGGTTGAGGATCTTACGGAGCGTCGCGATCGACGCCAGCGTTTCGGTCCGGTTGCCGCGGGTGTAGATGATCTTCAGGGCGCTGGCCGGCCTTCAGGCGGTGATCTCCACGGCGACCTTCGAAAAGGACGCGGCGCGGGGCATGACGCGTTGCACGCGACCGGGAAGAAACCCTCCGAATGCTCTCGATCCCCGATATGGCGCTGCTCGGAGCGGCTGCCC
>JBEKAU010000409.1:0-3361 GCA_050015755.1 Vulcanimicrobiaceae bacterium
GGCAGCGGTCCCCGCACGCTACGGTAGACCATCCCGTTGTCGGTCAGGCTGCCGGCGGCGTGATGGATCGTCTTCGCGGAGATGACGACGTCGCCGGTGCGGATGCGCGGGTTGAACCGCGAACCGGTCCCCGAGACGAGCAGCTCGCGCGGCGCGAACTCGTTGATGAACAGCGCCGCGACCATCGCGCCGTTGGTCACCCCGACGCCGGTCACCGCGACGATGACCTCACGGCCGTGCAAGAGGCCGGCATCGTATGGAAAGCAGGCCAAGGTCCCGCTGCGGCGGCGCGTCAGCTGCGCTTGGATCGTGCGGACTTCGGAGGGCATCGCGCCCAGAACGAGCGTCGGTGCGGACCGTGGCATCGTGGACAGACTCCTTACGAGGGGACGACGCGGCGAATGCCACGCGCAGCTTCGAGGCCCACACCGGCGAGCACCGCGGCGAGCGCGCCGGCGTAACAGACGAACGTCATCACGGTGCCGGCTTGCAAGCCGAACGCGGCCACGACGCGCCCGCTGAGCGCGGGCGCGATCATGCCGCCGACCGCGCCGGCGAGCAGCAACAGCGTGACCAGCCGCGGCGAGGGCGTGAGGACCTGCTCCGAGCCGATCGAGATCATCAGCTTGTACATGCAGGTCGACGTCAACCCGAACGCCAGGGTGAGCACGAAAAACGCCGACGCACTCCAGGTCAGCGCGAGCGCGAGCGTGCAGATCGCGGCGATCGAGGCCGCGCACGCCAATACCGCGCGCGGTGCGACGAAGCTGACCAGCACACCGGCCGTCAGCAGCCCGATGATCGATGGTCCCCAGAATGTCCCGACGATGGCGTTGGCCTGGCTCGCCGGCAAGGCAAACCGCTCGGCGAGCGCGAGCGGCGCCCAGGTCAGGAAGGTGCTCTGCCCGCACAGATACAGGCACAGACCGGCTGCGAAGAGCGCGACCCGCACACGGGCACCCGCATCCACGGGCGCCGGCCCGCGTTGCGCGTCGACCGCCGGCACGGGCGGCGCGTCGGGCAACGGTACGATGAGCGCCACCACGAGCAACAGCGCTGCGCAGACGGCCACGACCACATAACCGGTGTGCCAGCTGCCCCCGGCGCCGAGCGCAAACGATGCGACCGCCGGGAAGACGAACCCGGCGACGCTGAACGCGCAATCGGTCCCCAAGAACGCCGCCGCGCGTCGATGTGCCGCATAGGTGCGGGTGATGATGACGGCACCGCACGAGAGGCCGATGCCGGCACCGAATCCGGCCAGCGCGAACCCGGCCGCCGCCGGCGCGAACGTATGCGCGGTGACGATGAGCGCGACGCCGGCGAACAGCACCGCATACGCGAGCGTGAACACGCGCTTGATCGACAAGACGTCGAAGACGACCAAGCACAGCACGAAGCCGATCAGGTTGCCGCCGAGCAGGTACGAGAAGAGCGGCGCGGTGGCCGCCGCCGTCCGGCCGAACTCGAGCGCCGCGGGACGCAAAATCACGCCACCCTGGGTGAGAAACCCCGACATGATCGCATAGGCGCCGATCGCAATGAGCGTCGCCGGCAGTTTGCGCACGGCGCTCCGTTCGTCAGCCGTGTGCGAATTCCCGATAGACCGCTGCGGTGCCGCTCGCGAAGTGGTCCCAGGTAAACGCGCGCAGCACGAGCGCGCCCGCCGCGGCCCGTGCACGCGACGCCGCCGGATCGCGGGCGAGTGCCGTCAGCCGCGCGGCGAGCGAGCGCACATCGCCGGGTGCGAACCGCTGCGCGTAGGGGCCGAGGATCGCCGGCACCGCCGCCGTCGAGGCGACGACGGGCGTGCCTGCCGCGGCTGCCTCGAGCATCGGAATTCCGAACCCCTCGCCGAGCGAGGGCTGCACGTAGGCGAGCGCGCCGCGATAGCGCTGCGCCAAGGTCGCGTCGTCGACCTCGTCGAGGAACGCGATCGTCCCACGTGCGCGCCGCCAGCGTGCGCGCACGGCCGGCTCCTCTGGCCCGGTCAGCACCAGATCGACGGCGAGGTCGTCGGGGAGAGCTGCCCACGCGGCGTAGAGCGTCGGCAAGTCCTTGTGCGCACGATGATTGCCGGCATAGAACAGGTACGGCCGCTCAGCGCGCCACGGCACCGCGGTCAGGATGCGCGGATCGTAGCCCAGCGGGACGATACGAATGCGCGCGCGCGCAATACCGAGCAGCTGCACGCAGTCGTCGGCGACGCGCGGGTCGCTGACCACCACGCGCGCCGCGCCGCGATAGATCGGCCCAGCGACCGCACGCCAATACGCAGCCGTCATCGGCGAGAACAAGTGCGGGAACCGCAGGTGCAAGAGGTCGTGCACCATCGCGACGTAGGGGTGCGGCACGAGCAGCGGCGCCTCGAGGTAGGGCAGATGGACGACATCCGCGCGCGCCGCGCGGAGCGCGAACGGCAGCGCGGGCAGCGGTGCATCGACCGCGATCAGGTCGATGTCGGGCGCGACACGCGGCATCCCCTCGATCAGCGCGCGCGTATACGTACGCATCCCGGCCGACGCACGCGGCGTCGCGCGCACCGCGAGCGCGACCCGCATCACGCCAGCAACTCCCGGTAGAGCGCGGCCGTCGCGGCGACCGTGCGCGCCCACGTATAGTGCTGCGTTCGTGCGCGTGCGTCGGCGGCACGTTCGCGCGTCTGCGCATCGGTGAGGACGGCCGTCAGCGCCGCGGTCAGCGCATCGACGTCGCCGGCCGGGTACATCGTGACCTCGTCGGCGAGGACGCGGGGCACGGCAGTGTCGGCGGCGATCACCGGCGTGCCGGCGCGCAGCGCCTCGAGCAGCGGCAAGCCGAAACCCTCACGCAAGGCCGGATGCACGTACGCCGCCGCACCGCGATGCCGCGCCCACAGCGCCGTCTCGTCGAGATCGCCGGTAAAGATGAGCGCCCCGCCGGGCCGCTGGAGCGCGCGCAGGACGGCGTTCTCGGGTCCGGTGAGGACGAGGTCGACGGCCAACGCGTCCGGCAGCGCACGCCAGGCCCGCAGCAGCGTCGGCAAGTCCTTGTGCGGCCGCTGGTTCCCGGCGTAGAACAGATACGACCGTTCGCCGGTCACCGGTGGCGGCAGCGGTTCGGGCGCATCGACACCGAGGGCGATGACGCGCACGCGTGCGGGATCGACGCCGGTGTAGCGCGGCAGGAGCGCGGCGGTTCGCTCGTCGTCGACGATCACCGCGCGCGCACCACGCAGCACCGGCGCGACGACGTGGCGCCAATACGGCCCGACCTTGCGCTTCGCGTACTGCGGAAACTCCAGGTCGATCAGGTCGTGCACGGTGACGACGTACGGCGCCGGAATCCAGCGCGGCACGTACGGGGAGGGGATGTGGGCGAG
>JBEKAU010000410.1:0-3355 GCA_050015755.1 Vulcanimicrobiaceae bacterium
GCGGTGCGAAAACCCAGGATGAGTCCGCGCCAGAAGGTCTGCAGCGGGAACGACACCAGTGTTGCGCCGACGGTGCCCATGAACACCAGCAGGAAGGCTTCGTAACGCGCGAAGATGATGCGGCCGTCGACTTGTCCGATCCACGCCGACAGAAACAGCCCGCCGATGGCGAGCGCGAGGCCTAAGATCGTCGCGAAATCCAAGATACGGCCTTTCCGATAGGGCAACCGGAATGGAGGAGAGCTCTCAGGGTAGCTATCGGCCCGGGGACACACGGGATTGAGCCCATGTGACGGAGGCCACGCCGGCTTCCCCTACCGATTCGGCGAGCGCCGCCCTCCGTGCCTGCGGCGGCTAGCGAGCAGCGGAAGCCGGGTCGGGCTGATGGATCCGGCGCTGGAACTCGATGATTTCCTCGCGGATCTCTTCCATACTATTGCGGACGATCAGTTTGTTGCCCGAGGTGAGGGTCACGACGGTATCCGGGGTCGCCTCGAGCGACTCGATGAGGTCCGGGTTGACCATGATGGCCTGGTTATTGAGTCGGCGTAGCGCGATCACGACGGTCTCCCTTCTCTTCAAAGATCGTCCGTTTCCAACGATAACATCACCGTCGCGGGGACGCCTGAGCAGAGCGAGCGTTCAGTTGTACCAGCAGACTCGGTTGTTCTGGAGATCGACCAAGAGGTTCTCGGCGTGGAGCAACGATCGCTGGCCGATCAGCACATTCCATCCAAGGCCCGACATCGGCGGCGTCCCCAGGCAACGTGACGCGTCGCGCGCGATCGTGTCCCCGTTCCGCGTCAACGCGATCGGACGGGGCACGCACGCGGAGAGCGCTGCACCGTCGGGCAGCGGCACGGCTTCGGCCTTCTGGACCGGCATCCCGACCTCCGGCGGAAGGAGCGCGGGATGCAGCACGACGGGCGGCCCGTCGTACGCCGAATCGATCAGCACTTGACGAAGGGGTGGCCAGAGGTCGTCGGCGACGCCGTGCACCGCGACGCCATTGATGGCGATGCGGCGCACCCCCGGGAACAACACCAGACTTCCATCGTTGCACGACCGTGTGGTAACCTCGGCACGACCTCCGCGCCGAATCAGCAGACCCGCACGCGGGAACATGTCGATCCCAGCATAGAGAACGCTGTCCGTCCCCGCGACGACGCGCGCCGCAACGAGGTCGACACGCGTCCCCGCCAGCACGAGGTCGTGCAGCACTGCGATCGTCGTCCGCTGCTCGGGCTCATACATCGACCCTCCCCACGATTGCGTTTGGGCGTGCAGGCGTGCGACGAGACCTTCCGACACCGAAAGCCCTCCAGTGACAGTCTCGACTGCGGCCCGCACCGGCTTCCCGTCGATCGATGCCGTCACCACGCGGTCCCTGACGTCCCCGCGATCCCACGTCGAGCGCGGCGCTGCCGGGAAGCGATCGACGAACGCGACCGGCTGATCCGCGGTGAAGCGCACGCCGCGCCAGTTCCCCCAACTGGTCGCGAAACGCCCGGTAAAGTCCGGCCAAAGGACCAAACCCGCCTGACCGATTCGCCCCGACCCGTCGAGCACCACCGTGATCGGGGCCCGGGGTGGGATCGTGATCGTGCCCGTGGAGAGACCGCCTCGCAAGAAGCGCTGTTGCTCGACTGGCCGGCCCAGCAGTTCCCCCTCGAGGACCACGCGATTGTTCTGGGGGACCGCATCACCGTCGAGCCGACTGAGGCCGTCGAACGCATCGCGATGCAGCACGCGGGTGCCACGGAACCAGACTTCGTCTTCGATGCCGTTCGCGCTGGTGACGATGTCGCCGCCGTCTGGTGCCCAGGTGATGGTAACGCGATCGCCGAGCGAATCCAGGCCCGTGATCCGCGCGAACTTCCCGGCCGGCACCTCGGGGCCGTTGCTACACGCGACGCCCGCGAGGAGGGCGAATGCGAGAACCGTAGAGGAAAGAGATCGCGGAATCCACCGGTGCGCGTTCACGTCGTGAGTCTTCGCGCGCGAACCGCGCCTGCCCGCTGACGGGAAAACGAAAGCCGCCCCGCGATTCCTCGCGGGGCGGCTCGTTGCGCGTTCGTCCGCGCGAGAGACTAACCGCCTTCGATGAGGTTGACGGCGGTCTGGAGGTCTTGGCTCGCCACGGTGATCGACTTCGAGTTCGCCTGATAGGCGTTCTGCGCCGCGATCATCTTGGTGAACTCACTCGCGAGGTCGACGTTCGACTCCTCGAGGTCGCCCGAGTTGATCTGACCGAACTGACCGGAGCCGGCCGTGCCGATCTGCGCGAGACCGGAGTTCGCCGTCTCGGCATATTGCGAGGCACCGATCTGCTCGAGGCCGTCCTCGTTCTGGAACGTCGCCAGCGCGACTTGGCCGAGCGTCTTGTTCTGGCCGTTCGTGAACGCACCGGTGATGACGCCGTTGGTGCCGATCGTGATGTTGTCGAGCGTCCCGGCCGCGTAGCCGTTCTGCGCGAGGGTCGTCACGTCGTCGGCGACGCCGCCGAGCGAGGTCATGTCCGAGTAGTCCAGACCGATCGGTCCGGTTGTCGGCTTGGCACCGGTCGGGGATGAACCCGAGGTCGGCGCCGTGGCGAGGTCGCCCGTGCCCCACGACTCGATGTTGAGCTGGTTCCCGTCCGCGAGCGAGGACTGGGCGCCGGCGACGTGCACGGCACCGTTTGCGGTCGTCAGCGCGCCGCCCGGCTTGTCGCCGGACGCACCCACCAACGCCGAGCTGTTGATGTACTGCCCGTCCGCGTTGAAGTACGCGTAGCCGATCACGCCGGACGAGGCCACCGAGTAGGTGGGCGCCGCGACGTCGCCGGTCGTCGTGTTGATCTGCCCCGGGTTGTTGATCGTGTCGAACGTCGTGCCGTCCGAGAACGAAACGCTCACCTGCCAGCGGGTGGCCGGTGCTTCGCCGGTGCCGCTGGTGTTGTCGACTTCCGAGGGGAGACCGCTCGTGCCGGCCGTCGTGTCGATCGTCGTCGTGTCGTTCGCGTCCGCGGCGCCGAAGTTGCCCAGCTTGATCTGGACGCCGTCGAGCGTCACGGTGCTGTTGGCGATCCCCGTCACCGTGTTGCCCGCGGCATCGGTGATCGTCATCGAGGACCCGGTCGCGTTGATCGTTCCCGTCAGCGCACCGGTGTACGTCGACGCGGTCGAATTGACCGAGGAGATGACGTTGCCCGAGAGCGTCGGGTTGGTGGTCACATCTGCGGGGGTTGCGGCCACGCCGTTGGTCAGCGCGACCGTCGCCGTGTCGCCGGCGTCGGCCGAGGAGAAGTTCTCCATCGGAATCGTCACGCCGTCGATGCTCGCCGTTCCACCCGGCAGAACGGTCACCGTATTGC
>JBEKAU010000411.1:0-3353 GCA_050015755.1 Vulcanimicrobiaceae bacterium
TCTCTGGCCGACCGGTGCGGAGATCGACGCGCTGCTGGCGAGCTCGCTCAACGACGGGATGTTCCGCACGCGCTATGCCGACGTGTTCGCCGGTGATGCGCGCTGGGCCGGGATGCACGTGCCGGCCGGTGAGCGCTACGCGTGGGACGAGAAGTCCGAGTACGTGAAGCGCCCGCCGTACTTCGACGGGATGCCCGCGACGCCGCCGGCCGTGCGCGACATCACCGGAGCGCGCGTGCTCGCGATGCTCGGCGACTCCGTCACGACCGACCACATCTCGCCCGCCGGCAACATCGCCCGCAACTCACCGGCCGCGAAGTACTTGCAGTCCAAGGGCGTCGAGCCGGCCGACTTCAACTCGTACGGCGCGCGCCGCGGCAACCACGAGGTGATGGTGCGCGGCACGTTCGCCAACATCCGGCTGCGTAATCTGCTGGTCCCGGGCGTCGAAGGCGGTGTGACCCGCTACCTGCCGACGAACGAACAGACCTCGATCTTCGACGCCTCGGAGAAGTACCGCGCCGACGGCACGCCGCTGATCGTGCTGGCCGGCAAGGAATATGGTTCCGGCAGTTCGCGCGACTGGGCGGCGAAGGGGCCGTACCTGCTCGGGATCAAGGCCGCCATCGCGGAGTCGTTCGAACGCATCCATCGCTCGAACCTGATCGGAATGGGGATTCTGCCGCTGCAGTATCCGCAGGGCCAGAACCGCGAGTCGCTCGGCCTCACCGGCGAGGAGACGTTCGCGATCGAAGGCATCGCCGCGAAACTCGAGCCCGGCATGAAGGTCAAGGTCACCGCCAAGGCGGCCGACGGCAAGACCACGACGTTCGACGCGCTGCTGCGCATCGACACGCCCGACGAGGCGGACTATTACCGCAACGGCGGCATCCTGCAGTACGTCTTGCGGCAACTCGCCGCGAACTGACGCGCCTGCGTCACTCGGGCGAGGTCGGGCGGATGCCTCAGATCTCGTCCGGTGGCCGCGGCGGCGGCGGTATGTACGTTTGCTGCGGCATGGTGCCGGGATACGGCTGATAGCCCTGAAACGTCTGCTGCACCAAGACGCGTTGCGGCTCCGCGCTCAGCGCCCAGACGAGCGAGACCACCCAGCCGATCAACGACCATCCGAGCAAGGCGTTGAGCGCGAGAATCGCGACCTTGTTGCTTCTGTCGCGTGTGAGCGCGATGAGGCTTGGCGCGAAATACATCACGCAGCCGATGACGAAGAAGAGAAACAGCGTCTTCACGGTACCCTCCCGGCGGGACGTCTCGTCGTCCCCTGGCTGTTGGCGGGCCCCGCGGGTTGCTCCTGGCCCCGAAGAGGCGGCCGATTGTCCATCGGTGGGGAGGGTCGACGCGCGCGCGTCGACGATCTGTGCCCCATGACGCGCGATGAGTTGACCCAGACGATCCTGGAGCACAAGCGGACCCAAAAACTGACCTGGCGCGAGATCGCCGCGCGGATCGGTGACGGTTCGCCGGTCATGACGACGGCCGCGCTGCTCGGGCAGATGCGGCTGACCGACGAGGAGGCGAGCCGCGCGGCGAGCGTGCTCGACCTCACCGACGCGGAACGCGACCTGCTCACGGAGATCCCGTACCGCGGATCGTTGCCGCCCGGTCCGCCGACCGATCCGCTGATCTACCGTTTCTACGAGCTGGTGCAGGTGTACGGCACGACGTGGAAGGCGCTCATCGAAGAAGAGTTCGGTGACGGCATCATGAGTGCGATCGACTACGAGATGCAGCTCGAACGCGAGCCCGATCCCAAAGGCGATCGCGTCAAGATCACGATGTCGGGGAAGTTCCTCTCCTACAAACGTTACTGAGGAGCCGATGGCAGTCTTCGACCTCACCCTTGACGAGATCGACGCCGCCGCGGCCTTGATTCGCGAGGTCGTCCCGCCGACGCCGGCGTTCAGCTGGCCGCTGCTCGCAGAGCGGCTTGGCGTCGACATCACCCTCAAGCACGAGAACGACACGCGTCTGGGCGCGTTCAAGATACGCGGTGGGCTGACGTACGTCGATGCGCTGCGGCGGCGCGCGCCGAACGTGCGCGCGCTCGTCGCGGCATCGGCCGGCAATCACGGGCAATCGCTGGCGTTCGCCGGTGCCCGCGCCGGGCTGCAGGTGACGGTCGTCGTCCCCCACGGGACGCCGCTCGAGAAGACGGCGGCGATGCGCGCGCTGGGAGCGCGGATCGTCGAGCACGGCGCCGACTTCGAGGACTCGTATCAGTTCGCGCGCACGCTCCCGTCGGCGGATGACCCCACGACCGAGTTCGTGCCCTCGTATCATCGCGATCTCGTGTGTGGGGTCGCGACCTACGCACGCGAGCTGTTCGCAGCGGGGACGTTCGACGTCGTCTACGTCCCCATCGGTCTGGGATCGGGGATCAGCGGGCTGATCGCGGTCCGCGACCTGCTCGAGCTGCCGACGGAGATCGTCGGCGTCGGCAGCGATACCTATCCGGCCTACGCGCTCTCGTTCGCGGCCGGGGCGTTGCGCGAGACGGCCGGCGGCGTCCCGACCATCGCCGAAGGCGTCGGCTGCCGCACGCCGGACGCCGACGCGCTCGCCGTCATCCTGCGGGGGGCCGCGCGCATGGTCACCGTCTCGGAGGACGCGATCCGCGAGGCGATGCGCTGGTTGTTCAGCGACACCCACAACGTCGCCGAAGGTGCCGGCGCGGTGGCACTCGCCGCCGTCGGTGCGGAGCGCGAGCACCTGCGCGGGAAGCGAGTGGCGGCCGTCGTCTCGGGGGGTAACGTCGACCGAGCGGTATTCGCCGCCGTTCTCGCGTAGGAGGTTCCCGTCATGATCCCCCGCCAGGTCGCGCTGCTCTCGTTCGAAGGGCCGGATCGCTATGCGTCGATCGGCGGCCTGGCGACGCGGGTGACGCAGCTCGCCCGCGCGCTCGGCGCCGCCGGCCACGAGGTCGAGCTCTACTTCGTGGGCGATCCCCATGCCAAGCCGATCGAGCACACGGACCCCGGGGTCACCCTGCGGCGCTGGTCGCAGTGGATCTCGGCGCAATACCCCCGCAACTGCTACGACGGCGAGATGCCGAAGGTCCACGACTGGGAGACCAGCTTGCCGTCGTGGATCATCGACTCGCTGGTCGCGCCGGCTGCGGCGCGTGGCGAACGGGTACTCGTCATCTGCGAGGAGTGGCAGACCGCCAACGTCGCGATCGCGATCGACCGGATCGCGCGCGAGCGTGGCCTGCGCGGTGCGCTCACGCTGATGTGGAACGCGAACAACACCTACGGGTTCGACCGCATCCATTGGCCCACGCTGGTGCGCGCGGCCGCCATCAGCTGCGTGAGCAAGTACATGAAGTTCGAGCT
>JBEKAU010000412.1:0-3296 GCA_050015755.1 Vulcanimicrobiaceae bacterium
GCTCGCGCGTACCGCCGAGGTCGAAGACGAGGCCACCACGATGCAGACGTCGGTCGGCGCGCTCAGTGAGGAGCTGCGAGGGACGCTGGCGAGCGCCGGCGAGGTCGCGGCGATCGTCGAGCAGCAGCTCGGCGCGCTCGCCGACGTGCGGGGTGCGACGGTGATGGCGCGCACCCGCGTGGAGAATGAGGCCGGCGACGCGGCCGACGGGCAGCGGCTGGAGTTGGCGATGCTCGGGATGCGCGTGCACGCGCTCGCCGCGCGCCGTCCGCTGGGGACGGTCGCCGAGGAGATCCGTGAGCTGGGCTTGGGCGTCGCCGATCAGATGGACGACGTCTTCGAAGCGGCGATCGAGCGCGGCGGTCTGGGAATCGACGATTGCTTCGACACGGACTACGTCGAGGTGACCGGCCCACGCATCGCACGCCTGGGCCGATTGTTCGACGTCTCGCGCGTGCCGCCGCAGGGCTTCGATCCGCCGAAGTACGAGACGCGCTATGACGCAGCGGTCGAAGAGGGGATCGACGGCGCGATCGATGCGGCGGTGCCTCGCCACCGTGCGATCACGGCGATGTTCGGCGTCGACCTGAACGGCTTCTGTTTCGGTCACTTCCGCGAATGCCGGCGCGACTGGACCGGCGATCGTGCGACCGACCTCGCCGGTAACCGCATCAAGCGCTTCTTCGAGGACGCCTTGAGTCTGCGGTGCGCGCGGGTTGGGCTGGGCGGCGCGGCGGACGGACTGCCGCCGCGCACGCCGTACGCGAGGTTCCGCGAGAGCGGCTGCACGCTCGCGCGCGTCGGACTGCGACCATGGGCCGTCTACACGTATGCGCGCGACACCGGCGTGGTCTACAACGACTTGTGCATCGGGCTGTTCGCGCGCGATCGCCGGGTCGGCACCGTGCGCATCATCTACGACGCCGACGTCGTCTGACGCGATTTCTCACGGCCACGCGGCGAAGGTGTCCGTTTCGGTCAGTCGTCGCGCCATCGCGCTCCGCCGGTAGGCGCCGGGCGAGATGCCGACTTTGCGCTTGAAGAACCGGTTGAAGTACGCCGGATCGGCGAAGCCCAATCGTGCCGAGAGCTTCTCGACGGACAGGCCCGAGCGGTCGAGCCGGAGCCGTGCTTCTTTGATGAGCCGCGCGTGAATGAGCGCCAACGGTGCGCGCCCGGTCTCCTTGGTGCAGACCGCGTGCAGCCGGTCCTCCGTTATCCCGAGCAAGTGGACATATCGTGCGATCGGCCAATGTTCGGAAAAGTGCAGGTCGACGAGTTCGAGGAAACGCTCGACGATCCGCGAGCGCTCCGGCGTCCCGACGGGACGCGCGACCGGGGCGCCGGCGATGCGCCAGAGCCGCAACAGCAGCACGCCAAGCTGGGCCATCACCATCGAGCGGGAGCCCGGCTCCGGTTGGCGCACCTCGCGCGCGATGGCGGAAAGGCCTGACGCGAGGTCGTCGACGATGGGTCCCGTGTCCCCGAGTCCGAGGGTCACCACGCGTTTGACGAATTGGCCCAGCGCCAAGCCCTCCGCGTGGTTGTCGCAGGTTTGCTCCAAGAACTCTTCGTCGACCGCGAGGTGGTAGCCGGAGGCACCGGCCGCCAGCCGGACGCTGACCCCGGTGTCGCGGGGGAGCCAGGCGAGGGTCGGCGCGCCCAAGGGGAGCTTGCCCTCCGCCACCCATGCCTCCGCGGTACCGGTGCGGAGCAAATACGCGTGGTAACGCGGTCGCTTTTCCGCGCCGAGGTGCCACTCGCGCGCCGCGAGCGCCGGCGGAAGCTCGTCGACATGGACATTTCTGGAGATCGAAGCGCTCACACGCGTCATAATCGGGCCTCCTCTTGGCGCAGCGCTTCCCTGTAAAGTCCAAAAGGTCATGGTTTTCATCCAATTGACTGGACGGATCGTAGTAGGCAAGATATTTTCTGCGATCACCTACTCGCCGCGCGTCGGTTTTCCCGTCGCGTCGAATGTCGTGCCAGAGGACGCCTCGCATGCTGACCATGTCGCCCACCGACGCCTCGAGCGGCGTGTTCGAACGCCGCAACCCCATCACCGACGAGGTCGTCACCACGGCTCGTGCGATGACCCCGGCGGAGGCATGCGCGCTCGCCGACGCTGCCGCCGCCGCCTTCCCCGCCTGGTCGGCGTTGGGCCCGAATGCACGCCGCGCCAAACTCTTGCGCGCAGCCGACGTTTTGGAGTCGCGCGCGGCCGACTTTGCGCGCGTCATGGCGGCCGAAGGGGCCATGTCGGCCGGGTGGTCCGGATTCAACGTCCACCTCGCGGCGGGAATGCTGCGCGAGGCGGCATCGATGACCACCCAGATCACCGGTGAGATCATCCCCGCCGACAAACCCAACTGCTTCTCCATGGCGGTCCGGCAGCCGGCCGGCGTCGTGCTCGGGATCGCGCCGTGGAACGCTCCCGTCATCCTTGGAATTCGCGCGATCGCGATGCCGCTCGCGTGCGGCAACACGGTGATTCTCAAAGCCTCGGAGATCGCGCCTGGGACGCACATGCTCATCGGCGAGGTCCTCGCCGAGGCCGGACTCGGCGACGGGATCGTCAACGTGGTCACCAACGCGCTTGCCGATGCGCCGGCCGTCGTGGGAGCGCTGATCCGGCACCCAGCCGTGCGCCGCGTGAATTTCACCGGTTCGACGCGGGTGGGCCGAACGATCGCGGAGCTGTGTGCGCGCGAGCTCAAGCCCGTCCTGCTCGAGCTCGGCGGGAAAGCGCCCCTGGTCGTGCTCGACGACGCGGACGTCGCCCAGGCCGTCGACGCCGCGGCATTCGGCGGTTTCATGAATCAGGGGCAGATCTGCATGTCGACTGAACGGATCGTCGTCGACGAGACGATCGCCGACGCGTTCGTCGAGGCGCTCGGACGCAAGGCCGAATCGCTTTCGACGGGCGACCCCACCAAAGAAAACGTCGTCCTCGGTGCGGTCATCGGCCGCGAGGCAGCGGAGCGAATCGAAGGACTCGTGAACGATGCGATCGAGAAGGGCGCCAAGCTCGTCGCCGGCGGCAAGCGCAAAGGGACCATCATGGAGGCGACCGTCCTCGACGAGCTGACTCCGGCCATGCGCATCTACGGCGAAGAGTGCTTCGGCCCCGTCGTTTCCGTGGTTCGCGTGCGTGGTGTCGAGGAGGCGCTCCGTGTCGCGAACGATACCGAGTACGGGCTTTCCTCGGCGGTCTTCGGTCGCGATGTCGGCCGCGCGTTCGAGGTCGCGAAGCGCATCGACGCGGGCATTTGCCACGTCAACGGGCCGACGGTCAA
>JBEKAU010000413.1:0-3288 GCA_050015755.1 Vulcanimicrobiaceae bacterium
CGTGGCACGACGCGCTGCACTCAGCGGGGCTCGATCTCTCGATGTGGCGCATCCACCGCAAGGTCGGCATGAGCGGCGGCTTGTTCGTGCGCGGCCTGATTCGTGAGCTGGGTCATACCGTCGACGCCGCCACCGCGGCGGATCTCGGCCGCCGGCACGCCGAGGCGTACGCGAAGCGCTTCCATGAGGTCGTACCACTGCCGGGTGCGCGCGAGCTGCTGGCCACGTTGACCGAGCTCGAGGTCCCGTGGGCGATCGCGACCAGCGGCGGCCACGACGTCGCGAACCGTACCTTGGCGCTGCTCGACATCCCGCCCGGCGTGCCGATCGTCACCCGCGACGAGGTCGCCCACGCGAAGCCCGATCCGGACCTCTTCATCAAAGCGGCCGAGAAGCTCGGCATCCCGATCGCACACGGAATCGTCGTTGGTGATTCGGTGTGGGACCTGCTCGCGGCGCGGCGTGCGGGCGCGCTCGGCGTCGGTCTGCTCTCGGGCGGCTACGGGCTCGACGAGCTGCAGACCGCGGGTGCATACCGCGTCTACGAAGATCCCGCCGACCTACTCCGTCACCTCGACGAGGTGGGTGTGCGCGATACCTGAGCGCCGATCTGCGGACGCGTGGCGGGCGCAACGTCGTAGCGCCGCCGCGCCGCCAACAGCGCGCGGAACGCCTCGCCCGGCATGGGCGGGGCGATGAAGAAGCCTTGTGCCTCCTCACACCCGAGCGCGCGCAGCACGAGCGCTTCGGCAGCCGTCTCGATGCCTTCGGCGACCACGCGCAACCGGCGCAGCTGCGCCAACTCCACGATTGCGGCGGTCGTGCGCTCGAGGAACGGATCGGTGTCGATGTCGGCGATGAACGAGCGGTCGAGCTTGATGGAATCGACGTCCACCGTTCGCAGCTGGGTGACGGCGCTGTGGCCGGTGCCGAAGTCGTCGAGCGCGACGCGCACGCCGATCCCGCGCAGGATGTCGATCGTGTGCAGTTCCGCCGCGGTCGGGTTGACGAGGATCGCTTCGGTGACTTCGATCACCAGCGAGCTCGGGCCGAGCTGGGCCGCGCGCAGCGTGGCCTCGACGCCGGCGACGAAATCGCGCCGGCCGATCTCTTGCAGTGAGACGTTCACCGCGACCCGGATCTTGGGCAGCCCCTCCTGCTGCCAGCGTCCGTTCGCCGCGCAGGCCGCGCGCAACATCCGAACGCCGAGCGGCACGATCAGTCCCGTGTCTTGCGCGATCCCGATGAACTCGCTCGGTGCGATGATCCCGAGTCCCGGGCAGTTCCAGCGCGCCAGCGCTTCAGCCGCGACGATCTCGCCACTGCGCAGCGAGATGATCGGCTGAAAAGCGACCTCCAGGAGATCCTCGTCGATCGCCTGGCGCAGCGCCTGTTCGAGCGCGACGCGCCGGTCGAACGCCGCCTCGACCTTGTAGGTAAAGCACGCCGTCTCCGTGCGCGCGACGGTCGCGGTTCGCATTGCGATCTCCGCCCGCCGCGCCAGCTCCGGCACGTCGCGCGAGGACGACACGTCGGCGGCGAGCGCGACGCGCGCCGACACCGCGAGGCTGTGATCGCCGCAAACGATCGGCGCTTCGAGCGCGGCGTGAATCTCCGCCGCCAGCCGCCGCAACGGATAGCCGCCGGTCGGTCCGATCCGGACGTAGACCGCGAAGGTGCCTTTCGAATAACGCACGAGCTCGGCGTCCTCCGGCAGCACGCTCCACAGGACCGCGGCAATCGCTTTCATGTGCTCGCCGTGCGCCGCGGGCGAGAGCCGGCTGGCCGCGGTGTTCCAGCGCACGCGCACCAAGAGGAACCCACGCCGCGCGTGCTCGTCGCCGCTCTCGCTCTCCAGCAAGCCCTGCCAGTTCAACAGACTCGTCTCCGCGTCGACGAACGCGAGCCGCGTCAGTTCGATGCTATCGAACACGATGACACCTCGTATTCCTATGCCCGTACGGTAGGAACAGATAACGGGAGCGCTAGGCTGGTCCGCTCCGGTAGACGAGTCCGAAGCCGAGATCGGCGACGAGGCGGAAGCGCTCGTCGGCATCGATCGTCGAGCGTTCGACCGCCGTGTGATAGAGGAGGACGACCCGACGCGCGGGATCGCGGAGCAGCCGCGTCAGCAGCGCGGCGAGCACCGGCGCGCGGAACGGGTTGTAGAGATAGACGACCAGATCGCCGCGGGGGAGCGTCCAGCGCGCGGCATCGGCGCGCACGATTCGCACGCTGCGCGCGACCTGCCGTGGGTCATCGGCGCTGGCGAGGTTGTCGCGCGCGATCTCCGCGAGTGCCGGCGAGAGCTCGACGCCGACGACGGCGCGGAACGGCCGGCGTGCAGCGAGCAGGACGACGCGTCCCATCCCGGCACCGACGTCGACGAACGTGGTCGTCTCCGGCGCCAGCGGCGATGCGTCGAGCAACGCTTCTGCATCAGCCACCGGTGTCGGCTCGTAGTGTGTCGCGAACTCGATCGCCGGGCCGATCGCCTCGGGATCGAGCTCGCCGAGAAACACCAGCGCCTCGGTCGTGACGTGCAGTTCGGCGTCGAAGCGCTGCCCGGCACGCCGTCCCGCCACGTGCCAGGGAGCCTTCGTCGGGATCAGTAGCGCTTGGCGGCGGTCGCTTCGCGCGTCTTCTCGATCATCTGCAGCGAGCGGTCGTGCGACTTGTGCGCAACGCCGACGTAGAGCGTGTCGATGATCGTGAGCTGAGCGATCCGGCTCGAACTCGCATCGCTGCGGAACGCCGTCTCCTTGGCTGCGGTGACGAGCTGGATGTCGGCGACCTTCGTGATCGGCGAGCTCGAGCGGTGGGTGATGCAGATCGTCGTCGCGCCGTTCGCCTTGGCACGGCCCAGTGCGTCGGTGACGTCGCGGCTCGCACCGGTGTGCGAGATGCCCAGGGCGACGTCGCCCGGGCCGAGGAGCGCCGAGGACATTGCCATGAGATCGCCGTCGGACAGCGCGACCGCTCGCAGGCCGAGCTTGAGGAACTTGTGGTACGCGTCGCCGGCCAGCGGACCGCTCCCGCCGACACCGTAGATGTCGACCCGGCCGGCGTGCGAGAGCGCGTCGACGGCTTTGCCGAGCATGTCGTCGTCGAGCACTTCGATGGTGTCGCGCAGAGCCTGGGTGTTGGCTTGGAAGACCTTCTGTTTGACGGTCGAGAGGTCGTCGTCGGGCTCGATCGCCGCGTAGATCTCGGTGGTCGGCTCGACCAGATCGCGCGCCAGCACGATCTTGAATTCCTGATAGCCCTTGTAGCCGATCTTCTGACACA
>JBEKAU010000414.1:0-3287 GCA_050015755.1 Vulcanimicrobiaceae bacterium
GAGAGTTGGCGCAGCGCCGAACGCGTCGCCGACGCCGCCAAGGATCATCACGCGGAGGAGGCGCTGCGCGCCGACGAGCGCGCCGAGCTCGACGAGCGGCGCGCCGACGCCGGCACGCTCGACGACGATGCCGTCGCGGCGCTGCGCGCGGCCGCCGCGCAGGCCGAGTCGGCGCAGGCGCGCGCGGTCGCCGCGATGAGCGACGCCGCGACCGCTCGGCGCGACGGCGACGGCGGGCGCGCGTTTGCCGGCGCGCTGCTGGTGGCGACGACGATCGCCCTGTGCGTCGCGGTTGGGTTCGCGATCGCCCACCTGTGGATCGACACCGCGGTCGCCGGCGCGGTCGCGATCCTGCTCGCGATCGCCGCCGCCACCCGCGCGCGCGGGCGGTCGGGCCGCCGCAGTGATGCCGACGCGCGACAGAAGATCGCCGACGCGGCGCTGGCCGAAGGACGGATCGCGGCCGACACGGTGGCGCGCGCGCTCACGCCGCTCGGCCTGGTCACCGTCGAGGAACTGGTCCGCCGCCGCGAGCGCTACGTCGCGCTCGCGAACCGCGAGGCCGCCGCACGCAAGGCCGCCGACCGGCTGCGCGCGGCGCGCGAGGCCGCCGCCGCCGAAGGCGAACGCTTCGACACCCTCGCCGACGCGTTGCTGCCCGACGCACCCGGCGAGCGCGAAGCGCGTCGCGCCGAAGCGCGCCGCCGCGCTGCACGCCGCCGCGAGCGCGACGGGCTCGACGCGAGCCTGGCAATGCTGACGATGCGCCGCGCCCACACGCTGGGTGACGTCGACGATGTCGCATTGCAGGCCGACCTCGACGCACTGCTCGCCGCCGGCGTCGAGCCGGCCGCCCACGACAACCCGGCCGTCCTGCGCGCGCTCGACACCGAGCGCGGCGAACTGGAAGCCGCCGCCCAGGAGGCATCGGTCCGCGCCGCCTCGCTGCAAGGCGAGCTGCGCGCCGCCGAAGAGGCCGTCCCCGACGTCGCCACGCTCGACGAATCGCTCGCGCACACGCGCGCCGAGATCGCGCGGCTGGCCGCGTTCGAAGCCGCACTGGGCCTGGCGCGCGACGTCATCGAGCGCCGCAAAGACGAAGCGCACAGCGCGTTCGCGCGCCGTCTGGAGCAATACAGCGCCGACGTGCTGGCGGCGATCACCGGGGCCCGCTACGACGAGATCCGGCTCGACCCGGCAACACTCGCGATCCGCGTGCGCGTCCCCGAGACGCGCGCGATCCAGGAACTCTCACGGCTCTCGGCCGGCACGCAAGATCAGGTCGCGCTGGTCGTGCGCTTCGCCATGGCGCGCATGGTCGGCGAGGGAATGGAGACGGTCCCGCTGCTGCTCGACGACCCGTTCGCGTTCTGGGACACCGAGCGGTTCGCGCGCTGTCTGCCGCTCTTGATCGCGCCGCTGGCGCCGCAGTCGCTGATCTTCACGACCGATCCCGACCTGCTGCGCGGGATGCCGAGCGGCGTCGCGCGGCACATCGAGCTGGCCGAAGCGCAGCCGGTCGCGAACTCGCTCAGGTGACGGCGACGACCTTCGCCGTCACGTACAGCGCGTCGGTCAGGTCACGCATCGTGCCGTAGCAGGCGCAGACGATCTGCTCGAGCCGTGCGCGGTCGAGGATCTCGACCCAACCCTTGTTGTAGTCGATCCCGCCGTCGTCGCGCAGCCGCTGCGCGATCTCGGTGACGGTCGCACGCCGCACGCCCAGCATGAACGCGAGGTATTCGTGGGTGTACGGGAAGGTCGTCTGGCCGGAGCGGTCGTTGGAGAGCAGCAGCCAGCGCGCGAGACGGTGCTCGACGCGATGACGCGCATTGCAGGCGGCATTCATCCCGGCCAAGCCGATATACGCGTTGGCATACGCGTCGACGACGTGACGCAACGACGAGCGCGTGCGGCACAGCTCGCGAAAGGTCGAGGCGTCGAGCCGCAGCGCCGGGCCGGGCGCTTGCACGACGACGTCGCCGACCGCGCGCGCATCGGCGAACATGCCGGCGACCGGCACCAAACCGTCGATGCCGACGAGCCCGATTTCCGACGTCTCGCCGGTCGCCATCGTGATGACGTGCGAACACAGGCCGCCGTGCGGGAAGTAGACGTCGCGAATCGCAGCGTCGTTCTCGATGAGCCGCGTGTGCTGCTCCAGATCGACGGGCTCGGATACGTTGGCGAGCGCATCAAAGTCCTCCGCCGGCAGCGCGGCCAGCAGGCGGTTGCGCGTATCCACGTTGGCATGATAGCCGTTCCGCGAGCGCGGGTCCACAAGAGGACCGCTAGGATGCTTCGTGCGTGGCACCCGTGGCAGTCGTCTGCCAAGCCTCGGGGTCGCTGCGCACGGCCAGGACGGCGGCGTCGAGCGCCTCATCCGGTGTGCGCGCGCACGAACACCCGCGGGAACGGCCGTCTCCCAGACACCCGGTGCTCGCCTCATGACAGTCGAGCGCATGTCCGCAGGGGCAGGAAACCAGATACTTCACGAACGGGCCTCCTCTCGTAGCGGCCCGATCGTACTACGGACGTCTGGGGGTTCGCAGTACGTTAACGTACCATAGCGCAACTTCTAATGAAAGTCGCGCAGACGCCAAGGTCTGCTAGTGCTTGTCTGCGAGCTCGCGAACCGCGGCGAGGGTCTTCGCGACGTGTTCTTCGGGCTGGAACATGCTGGTGAACGCCTCGGCGATCGTGCCGTCCCGCGCGATCACGTACGAGGTGCGGTTGGGGACGTTCGGCGCCAGCGCGACGTCGTATTGCTTGCCGATCACGAGGCCCGGATCGCTGGCGACCAGGAACGCCGATTGGCATTCTTGGGTCGAGAACTTCTTCTGCGTCTCGATGTCGTCGCCGCTGATGCCGACCACGGTCGCGCCGAATTCCGCGAACCGCGGCACGGCCGCCGAGAAGGCGTGCGCTTCGAGGGTGCAGCCCGACGTGAACGACTTCGGATAGAAGTACAGCACGACCGGACCGGTGGCCAGTGCCTCGCGCAGGCGGAACGTCTGCACCTCGCCGCCGAGGGCGGCCTGCGCGACGAAGTCGGGGGCCTGCTTTCCGCGGGCCAGGTGCGAGCGGGTTCGGCGGAAGACGAACCCTGCCGCACCGAGGACGATCAGGACGACGATCGCGAGGACGGCCATCGCCGACCCTTCGACGTCAGACGACCGCCGGGCCTCGCGGACTAGGGCGTCAGCGCCATCCCGGCCGGGGCGCCGGTCACGTTGAAGACGCGCGTCACGCTCGTGTAGGGCGGCGCAATCTCTTGCACCTCGCTG
>JBEKAU010000415.1:0-3276 GCA_050015755.1 Vulcanimicrobiaceae bacterium
GCCGATCGCGACGATCGGCGGCGCGAACACGACGCTGAGCGGGCCCGAGCGGGTCGCCGTCGACAGCAACGGGCGCATCATCGTCAGCGACGAGGGCAACAAGATCCTCGTCTTCGCCAGCGGGGCCAACGGCAACGTGGCGCCTGTGGCGACGATCGCCGGAGCGCTCACCGGGCTGAGCAGCGTCAGCGGAGTGGCGGCCGACAACCAAAACGCGATTTGGGTCTGCGACGCCGGTGCAGTCGCGATCTACCGGTTCGCCCCGACGGCAAACGGCAATGTCGCACCGATCGCCACCATCAGCGGTGCATCGACGACCCTCAACAACCCGGAGGGCATCGCCATCTACTGAGCCCAGCGCGGTTCACGCCCCGACGGCCCGGCGAGCACTCTCGCCGGGCCGCTTCCCTTCTTTGGCCCGAGCCGCGCCCGCGGGCAGGAAAGGGTCGCCTGATTCTCAATTTAGGCCCTCCTAACATCTCTGTTCGGAGGACCTATGTTCCCCCTGCGCCGTGCCTTCGTGGCGGCCTGCGTTTTCCTCGCGTCGATGCTCCCGGTTCCGGCGTGGGCGATCCCGGTCTTTGCGCACCGCTACGGCCTGACGTGTCAGGCCTGTCACACGGTGGTACCGCACCTCACGCCGTTCGGGGAACTGTTCCTGGCCAATGGGTACCGGCTGCCGGGCGTCAAGCCGAAGGCCGCCTTCCCGGTCGCGGTACGCATGGAGGACAGCTACGCCAGCGGCGGCGCGGCCGACCCCGACAGCACCACGACTGGACCGCTCCCGAAGGAGATCGTCGACGAAGTCGAGCTGCTCACCGGCGGTTCGATCGGCCCGCGTGGCTCGTACTGGGCCGAGGCCTACGTGGTCGACGGCGGTGAGCCGGGGCGCCCGCGCGACGTCTGGTACGCGTACCGCGCGACCAACGACGGCGCGGCGGTGCCGATCACGCTGCGCGCGGGCGAGTTCACGCTGCCGCTGCCGCTCGACCCCGAGACGTTCCGCGAGACGACGCAGCCGTACGGGATATGGCAGCAGACCGCCGGCATCAACCCGTTCGACTTCTTCGACGTGAAGATCGGCGGCCAAGTGGTGATCGGGAATCCGGCCCGCGAGATCAGCGGTACGGTGAACTTCTTGCAAGGCCACGACACCGCGTCGACACTGCCCGCGCACGGCGTCGACACGATGGTCACGCTGCAGCGCGACCTGGGCGACTTCACGCTCTCGGCCTATCACTATGAAGGCACGCGCGACCTGGCCGGCTACGGCTTCAACAACATGCAATTCTTCACCGGTATCCCCGACACGTTCTGGCGCACCGGCTACGGCGTGACGTGGTCGCACGGACCGACCGAGGTCGACACCGTCTACCAGACCGGCAACGATTCGGCGGCCGACGTCTACGGCGACGATCTGCTCAGCAGCGGCGGCTTCGTGCAAGTGCGCGAAGCGCTGTTCGGCAACCGTGCGTTCGCGATCGCGCGCTGGGACGCGACCCGCGATGCGACGTTCACCCGCACCGTCACCGGCGGGGTGGGCTACCGGCTCACCCGCAACACGCGGCTGACGCTGTTCGACACCGGCGAGCGCGACTATACCGGCCGCCTCATCCACGTCATCTCCTCGTCGTTCTTGGTGGCCTACTGACATGTCGATGCATCGTCTGCGCCGTGCCGGCGCGCTGCTCGTCGCCCTCGCCCTCGTCGCCTGCGGCGGCGGTGGTGGCGGGAGCACGACCCCGCCGATCGCCGGTTCCGGCGCAGCCGCGGGGCCGCCGCCGATCCCCGTCATCCCCGAGGTCGCGAGTGTCAACGGGGTCGCCTCGCTGACGTTAACCGCGCAGTTCGACCCCGATGCGCGGCCGGCGTTCTACTACAACGGCGTCGAGGTCGCGCCGACGATTCGCGTCTCACCCGGCGACACGATCAAGATCCACTTCGTCAACGACTTGCCGGCGTTTTGCGGGCCGGGGATCGCGACCGACTCGAACCTGCACTTCCACGGCTTCACGTCCTCGCCGAACCAGCCCGGTGACGACGTGGTCGACACGCTGACTGCGCCGGGCTCGACCTACGACTACACGGTGCAAGTCAATCCCGACCAGCCGCCGGGGCTCTACTGGTATCACGCGCACCCGCACGGCCTCTCGTCGTGGGAGGTCGGCAACGGGATGGGCGGCGCGATCGTCATCGAGGGCATCGCGAACTACGTGGCCTCGACGGCGGGCCTGCGCGAGCGCGTCATCATCCTGCGCGACATCCCCAACGACAGCTCGCTGGCCGCCGGTGAATCCGCGCACGCGCGTCGGCTGCTCGCGGCACGCCGCTCGCCGCAGGACGACGACGAGGGCGGCGGCAACGCCTGCGCGCCCGAGACCGATGCGACGCCGATGGTCAACGGGTTGCCGCAAGTCTCGATCGGTATCCGCCCTGGTGAGACCGAGCTCTTCCGCGTCGTCAACATGTCCGGCCATCGCCACTTCGATTTGTACCTGAATGGGCAGCCGATGACGATCGTGGCGCAGGACGGCGTCCCGATCGGCGAGTATCCCGGCGCGCCGCAGACGATCTCCGCCACCGACATCGTCGTGCCGCCGGCGGGCCGCGTCGAGTTCCTCGTCACCGGCAGCGCCGGGCCGACGCCGCTGATCTCGCGTTGTTTCCAATCCGGGCCGGTCGGCGATACCGATCCGCAAGTCACGCTCGGCCAGCTCGTCAACGACGCGACCTGGACGAATCCCGACAACACGACCACGCAGACCCGCGTGCGAAAGCCGTTCGCGACCCTGCGGCGCTCGCAGTACTACGCGACCGCGATGCCGCCGCCGAGCGCCGAGCACACCGTCGTCTTCTCCGAAGACGCCAACGGCTTCTACCTCAACGGGCAGGCCTACAGCACGACCGCAGCGCCGATGATCGTCTCGCAGCATGGGACGACCGAAGAGTGGACGCTTGAAAACGACACCGGCGAAGTGCACGACTTTCACATCCACCAAGTCCACTTCGTGGTCGAGAGCGTCAACGGTCTGGCGCCGACCAATCCGCATTGGATGGATACGATCGTCCTGCCGCCCGAGGGCGTGGGCGTGCAGGGCCAGCTCGTGCCGTCGATCACGAAGGTGCTGATCGACTTCCGCGACCCGGTCATCGTCGGCACGTTCGTGTTCCACTGCCACATCCTCGACCACGAGGACGGTGGGATGATGGCCAAGATCCAGGTGCAATGATGCGGCGACTCCGCACCGCGCTGACGGTACTGGCATTGGCGGCGAC
>JBEKAU010000416.1:0-3264 GCA_050015755.1 Vulcanimicrobiaceae bacterium
CAGGCCGTCGACCGTGGCCAGGGTCTTCGTGCCGATGATGTCCTTCGTGTAGCGGAAGTCCGTCAACCCGATCGCGTCGTCGGCCAGGCCCAGCGTTTGGTGGCCGCCGGCGAGGTGGCCGGCTTGCGCGTCGTTGCAGAGACGCTGCACGGCGACGTCGACCCGCTTGCGCACGCTGGTGAGGACGGTCCCGGGTGCCAGTGCATCCTGGTCGGAGTCGACCCCGATCGCCCAGCGGTGCAGGCGCTTCGCGTCGGCGATCACGCCGAGATTGGCGCTGCCCGCAGCCGCGAACACCACGTCGGCGCCTTTGCCGTAGAGCGTGTTGCCCGCCTTGGCACCGGCCGGAATGTCGTCGAACGAACCGGCGTAGGCTTTGTCGATCGCGACGGTCGGGTCGATGTGGCGCGCGCCGGCGTAGTAACCGGCCTCGAAGCGCTCGATCACCGGCACGTCCATGCCGCCGACGAAACCGATGTGATGCGTGCGGCTCGTCGCGGCCGCGACCGCGCCGGCGAGAAACGAGCCCTCGTTCTCGCGAAAGGTGATCGAGTCGACGTTGGGTGCGTCGACCACACCGTCGATCAGCGCGAAGTGCTGGCTCGGTGACGCCTTCGCCACCCCGGTCAGCGCGTCGCTCATCAAGAAGCCGATCCCGATCACCAGGGTTTGGTCGGCGTGCGCCAACTGCGCGAGGTCGGGCGCATAATCGGCGCCGGCGTGCGCTTGGAGCGTGCGCGGCTGCACGCCGTCGAGGACGACGCAGCGGCCCAGGCCTGCGTAAGCCGCATCGTTGAACGAGCGGTCGCCCAAGCCGCCGACGTCGAGCACCATCCCGACGTTCGGGCCGGTCTGCGCCTGCGCGGTGCAGGCGCTCAGCGCGGTCGCGAGTGCGGCGGCAAGCGCCGCGGTGCGCGAGACGCGGAAACGCGCGACGATCTCGGCGAGGCGGGCCGAGCGGGTGCGCACTTCGTCGGCCGTGAGTTCGAGCCGATCGCCATGGCCGGCCAGGGTGCGTGCCGCGGTCGCGATCGAGCCGCTGGCGCTGGCCTGCGATTCGCTCGCATCGCGCGAGTCGCCGACGCGGCTTGCAACCGCTTCGGTCACGGTGCGCAGCTGTTCGGCAGCGGCCGCATTCTCCTCGACGACCGTGGCGACACCTTCGACGTCGCCGCCGAGCACGCGGATTGCGTCCTGCATGCTCGCGGCTTGGGCGGCGACGGCGTCGGCGATCGCGCGCGCCTCGCCGACCGCGCGTTCGATCGCGGTCAGCGCGGCGTCGGTTTGTGCCGCTGCCTGCTCACCGCGCGCGACCGCGGTATTGGTCGATTCGACCGCGGCGACGACCCGCTCGGTCCCTAGGCGCAAGTCGCGCAGGATCGTCGCGATTTCGCGGGTGCTCAGCGCCGAACTCTCGGCGAGTTTGCGGATCTCGTCGGCGACGACCGCGAAGCCGCGGCCGTGTTCGCCGGCGCGGGCCGCTTCGATCGCCGCGTTGAGCGCGAGCAGGTTCGTTTGGTCGGCGACGGTCTCGATCGCGACCAGGATCTCGCCGATGCGTTGCGAGTTGCCCGCCAACTCGGCGATGACGCGCGCGCTCTCCGCGCCGTGGCTGCGGATCGCGCCCATGGTCTGACCGGCCTCGGCGACGGCGCGAGCGCCGTCTTCGACCGAACCGGCGGCTGCGCGCGCCGCGATGGTCAGTTGCGCGCCGACCGCGCCGAACGAGTCGATCTTCTCACCCAGGCCGCGCGTGGTCTGCGCGATCGAGGCGACCCGCGAGGATTGCTCGGCCGCGCCGCTCGCGATCATCCCCGACGAGCGCGAGAGCTCGGAGACCGCGATCTCGTTGGCGCGGGCGACGTTGGAGTGCAGATCGGCGTTGCGGGCGAGGACCTCGGTCGCGCGTGAGGTCTCGGCGACCGAACGGCGGACGTCGCCGGCGCTCTCGGCGACCCGTGTCGCGTCGCTGGCGAGCGCACCCGCGTCGCTGGCGATGTCTTCGACCGCCACGCGCAGCCGTTCGGTCGTGCGTGCGAAGCCGGCGCTCAGGTCGTTCAGGGAGCGCGCGAGGATATTGTAGGTGCGAGCCAAGGAAGCGATTTCGTCGTCGCCCTCGCCGTCGAGCTCCACGGCCTCGACCGAAAAGCCGACGGTGAGATCGCCTTCGGCCAGCGCTTCGAGTGCGCTCGCGAAGCGCGCGAGATCGACGCGCACCGCCTCGCGCAGCGCAGCGACGACCGCGTCGAGCCGACGGGTCAAGCTGCGCACGAAGAGCGGTGCGCCGATGACGAGCAGTGCGAGCACCAGCGTCGCCAGGCACAGCAGCACGATCTGCGAGAGGCGGCGCGTTCCGGCCGCGCGGGCGTCGTCGGCCGCGATGCGCGCCGCGACGTCGGCGTCGACGCCGCCCAAGAAACCGGCCAGCGAGTCATAGATCGCATCGCCGTGTTGCGTCGTTCCCGCCGCCGGATGGGCGCCTTGCGCGACCCGCTGGTCGACCCATTGCTCGTATTCGTCGACGTAGGCTTGCGAGAGCTGGTCGATCGCGCGCAGCTGCGGCGGCTGATTGGGCGCGACGTCCGTGCTCAGGAAGTGGTGCAGGTCATCGCGAGTCGCGTGGATCTGCTCGCGCTCGCTCGGGTCGCCCTCAAGTGCGAACGCGTCGGCGTCGCGAGCTTCGACCGCGAGTGCGCTGCTGATGTGGGCGACGAGCTGGCGAACCTGCTCGATGCGAGCGGTCTCTGCGCGCGTGCCGGATTCGGCGGCGCTCTGGACGAGACCGACGATCGTCACCGCGGCCACGCTGGCGACGGCGGCGATCAAGAGTGCGGTGACGGCGGTCCGGAACCGAATCCTCATGAGTCTACTGTCCGGGGGCTGAGTCGATCGGGGGTGTCAACGACGGCTCCATCCGAGGTACGAGTAGGTTTTCTAGATCGACGCAAAGGTAAAAAAACTGAGCGCCTGATCACTTGGTCTGCCCGCAGAGGCCACCGTTGGTCGGCCGAGCGAGGTCGGCGGAGAAGAAGTCGCGAGTCCGATCCGGAACCGGACCTGCCGTGACCGAGGACGACCTGATCGCCGCGATTCGCGAGCGCCTGCGCGACATCGCGTCGGAGCGGGTTCTGGTCGGGATCGGCGACGACGCGGCGGTGTGGCAGCCGCGCACGCACCAGCGCAGCGTCATCACGACCGACGCCCTGGTCGAAGGGGTGCACTTCACCCGGGCGGCGATGCGAGCGGAAGAGGTCGGCCACCGCG
>JBEKAU010000417.1:0-3691 GCA_050015755.1 Vulcanimicrobiaceae bacterium
CGAGATCGTTGCCGAAGTTCCGGTTGAAGATGTTCTGGCCCGAGAGTTGGAGCATGAAGCCGTCGCCGACGTCCATGCGCGCGGTCATGTCGAAGATGTAGAACGCGGGGAAGTTGTACTCGTTGTCGTCCCCCTCGTAGTCGACGCCCAGCCGGAGCAAGCCGTCGCGGTGGAAGCCGTACTGCACCGACGCATAGCCCCGCACGTACGGCGTGCCGTTCGCTTCGAGGCCATTGAGGTTCGTCTGCGCCGTCGTCGTATCGTAATATGACGCCGGGAGTCCTTCGTAGTAGACCTTCTGGAAGGTGAGCATCGCGTAGTACCCCAGGCCCAGCGCGGGGCGGTCGGTCAGTGCGAACTGCACGCCCTTCGAGAAGCGCTCCGGTCCGTTGAGCGTCGTCGATTCGTAGAGCTGACCGGCGTTCTCGATGATGCCGGGGTAGCTGGTGAGCTGCTGGGTCAACGAGAGCCACGGGTTGTGCACGGTGTCGAACCACGCGTCGCCGGAGAACACCGCTCCGTTGGAGAGCCGGTAGTCGGTGCCCAGGTCATAAGCGACGACTTCCTCCGGCTCGAGGAACGGGTTCTTCTGGGTGATCGTCGTGCCGGAAGCGCCTTCGTTGATCGTGGTATAGCCCGAGATCAAGGTCGAGTAGGGGACGACGACCGACGAGCCGCCGGTGACGCGAACCGAGGTGTTGCGGTCGGGGCGGAACACCAAGCCGAAGTGCGGGTCGTAGTGCGACTTCGTGATCAGCTGCGAGACTGGGTCCAGCGGAGTCTCGTTGATGTAGTCGACGTTGTTCGCGTTGTAGCCGGGCGCGTTTTTATTGGTCGGATACGCGGCCAGGAATTCGGCGACGATCGCCGGGTTCTCGTAGGTGACGTTGGTCTTGTACGTCGTGAGGTAGTTGCCCCAGTCGAACTCGAGCTTCGGCGTGAGCTGGAACTGACCGGTCAGCGAGATGTCGGTCTGGTAGATCTGGGTGTCCGGCGTGCCGATATCGGTCGAGGGGAGGATGGCTTGGTTCGGGTAGGTCGGGTTCGTGTTGTAGTTCAGGTTACAGTGCGGCTGTGCCCCGGGCCCCGTCGCCGGATTGGGACCACCGGAAACGACGTAGCTGCAGCCCGCCGGAAGCGGCGTCGTGTCGTTGAGAATCTGCAGCGTGTCGTCCAGGAAGTGGTCGACGTTGAAGCTGTAGGTGTTCGCACCGACCGGATGGATGTAGCTGAACGTGTACCCGCTGAGGTGATCGTACTCGTTCGTACTGTACGGCGTGCCGAATCCATAGTAGCCGCCATTGTTGGCGACGGTCTTGGTCGTGTAACACGGGGTCGCGGGCGTGCAGTTGTAGGGTGTCGGCGTCGTCCCGAACGAGTGCGGCACGCTCGGATCGTTCACGTACGGCAGGACGCCGTTACCGCCGCCGGCTGGGAAACACGGACCGACCGCACCGCCGTTGGCGGCGCTGGCTGCCTGGTAGACGACTTGGCAGTTGGCGTTGTTGGTGACCTCGGACCAGCCGCCGTCGTTACCGGGGACACCGGACTCGCCGGTGCCGTCGATGTTGCGGGTGATGTCGGCCGTGTACGGGCGGAAGAGGATGGTGTCGTTCTTGTAGGTGGTGCGGAAGTCCAGGTTGAGGCTGGGCTGACTGAAGCGGATCGCCGAGCCGGGATAGAGCGTGTACATCGGCTGGACCGTGCCGATCTGGGACTGCGTCGCGGGCGCGTTGTAGATCGACAGGTCGGTGCACGCTGCGCCGCTGCCGGCGACGTACTTGGAGCCCACTTTGTTGACGCACTCGGGGATCAGCGCCTGGCCGATGTATTGGCCATACGCGCCGCCCTGCGGCTCGAAGTCGCCGTAGAAGCCGATGAACTCGCCGGTGATCGACGTCGCGCTCGAGAGGTTGTAGCGCATCTTCGCGAGATCGTCGGTCAGGACGTACGTGTTGCTCGCGTCGAACAGGCCTTCGGTCGTGTCGTTCGTGAGGAACGGCGCCGTGTAGTTGCCGGTGACCGGGATCAGGGTCGAGGTGTTGAGCGTGCTGTCGATCGCGTCGACGTTGTGGTCGTACGACGGACCGCGGTAGCCGTCGAACGAGCGGCCCAGGATGATCTGGAGCCTGTTGTCCAGGAAGTTGCGGTCGATCAGCAGCGTATACAGGTTGCCGTCGTAGCTGTCATGGCCCGCCTTCACGAAGCCGCTGTCCTGCGGCGTGAAGTCGGGAGTCCGGAAGTTGATCGTCCCGACCGCCGACTGCCCTGCCGTCGGTCCGTTGAGACCCGCGCCGTACAGGACGTCCACGCCGCCGAGGATGCCGGCGCCGGTATAGTCGGTCGTGTACGTGCCCGAGACGCCCGACGAGACGGGGTGACCGTCGAGGGTGACCTTCGTCTCGGCGCTCAGTCCGTGGATGATGAAGTTGTTGTTGACGTTGGTCGCACTCTCGTACGCCTGCACCCCGGGGAGTTCGGTGAGCACGTTGGTGATCGAGGGCACGTCGAGGTTTTGGATCGTGCTCATGTTCACCGAGGACTGCGCGCTCGAGCTGATGTTGAAGCGCGCCGCGTTGCCGCTGCTCGACGTCGACGTGCGGCCGATCGTCGAGAGGGTCGAGAGGGTGGTCTCGACGAGCGAGACACTCACGTTGGATGCGGTGCCCGCGGTGACGGCGATCTCACTGGAACTGGTTTGATAGCCGCCGTGGGCGACGACGACGGTGTAGAAACCGGGCGGGGCCGCGATGGCGAAGTGACCATTCGCGTCGGTCTGCACGGAAATATTGGCCGGACCGGCCGCGGTCACCGTCGCGTTCGCCAAACCGGCGCCGCGCGAGTTCGTCACGGTTCCGGTGATGCTCGGCGCCGGGCTGGTCTGCGCGAGGATCGCTGGCGCCGCCGCACTGACGGGTCCGGCGAGCGATCCGGTCGCTACAAAACAAGCAAGCGCCGCGCTGATGAAGAAGCGCAAGCGAGACGTCCTTTCGGAAAAGATATGAGGACACAACCCTGGGACAAACACCCCGTCCCAGAGCTACCAGGCCTTCGTTAAGGCCGCGTTATTCAGGCCTGGCCGACTGGATAGTTGAACAGCGAGGGAACTATCTTCCTGGTGTGCCGCTGGGGCCGGTACGAGGTTCCCCAGGCCGGCCATCCTCCCGGGCTGACGAGAGCCTGCTCGGCCTTGCCAAATGTCGAATGACGGACGCCGCACGGCTCGTTATCCTGTCGTGAAATCCCGGCACGTTTCCCCGTTACCATTGCCTGCCTCCTGCTTTTCTCGAGTGCGCTGCCGGCCGCTGCGCAAGCGACGTCGAGCGCGAGCCTCTCGGGCACCGTCAAGGACGGCGCCGGGACGCCGATTGCCGGCGCGATCGTGACCCTCACCGGCCCGCAGAACGCGACGGCAACGACCGATCCGACCGGCGACTTCGTGCTCATCGTCAAGCCCGGCATCTACACGGTCGCAGTCACGCGCGGCGGCTTCCAATCGGTCACGCTGAACGATCTCGCGGTCGTGGCGGGGAGCCAGCCGCTGACGGTGACGCTGAGCCGCGCCGATCTCTCGACCCTGCGGACGATCGGCAGCGTGTCGACCTCGGCCCGCGGCAGCGGCAGCACGATCAACACCGGCGCCGCGGTGACGGGCTACCTGTCCGCGCAGACCTTCGCAGATCTCGCCAGC
>JBEKAU010000418.1:0-3250 GCA_050015755.1 Vulcanimicrobiaceae bacterium
CTCCGAGCTCGCGGTCGCGCGCAGTTGCTACGATCACCTCGCTGGGCGCTTGGGCGTTGCGCTCTTCGATGCACTGGTGCGGCAACGCGCGCTCCGCGGCGTCGCCGAGCGGTCGGTGCGCAAAGTGCGCGGCGCCTTCGGTCCGGTCGCCCTCGGTCCGGCGGCGCCTGACGTCTTCGGCGCGCTCGCGCTCGACCTCGAGGGGATCAAGGCCGAGCGCCGTCAGTTCGCGACCGCGTGCAGCGACTGGACCGAGACCCGCGCTCATCTCGGTGGTGCGCTCGGTGCCGCACTGCAGGCGCAGCTGGTGCGCGAACGCTGGCTGCTGCGGCGCTCCGGCAGCCGCATCGTGCGCATCACCCCGGCCGGGCGCGAGGGGCTGCGCGAGCGGTTCGGCATCGACGTCGCGGCGCTCGAACGCTGACCGACGAGGGCTCGGCGCCCGCACCTCGTAGGAGCCAAGCATGCCTCGTCTCCGTCTTGCCGTCCTTGCCGCGTCGTTGCTCTCGCTCGTGCTGCCGGGATCGCCCGTGCCGGGCATCGCGCAAAGCGGACACCACGTCGATCCGGCGCTCTACGGCGGGATGCGCTGGCGCAACATCGGACCGTTCCGCGGTGGACGCACCTCCGCGGTCAGCGGGATTCCCGGCGAGGGACGCACCTTCTATATGGGCGCGGTCGGCGGGGGCGTCTGGAAGACGGTCGACGCGGGCCGCACCTGGACGCCGATCATGGACGCGCAGCCGGTCGCGTCGATCGGCGCGCTGGCGGTCGCGCCCAGCGAGCCGGCGACCGTGTACGTCGGCAGCGGCGAGGCCGACATGCGCTCGGACATCATTCACGGCAACGGCATGTATCGATCGACCGACGCCGGCGCGACCTGGACGCACATCGGACTCGACGACTCGCGCCAGATCGGCCGCATCCTGGTCGATCCGCACGACGCGCGCACGCTGCTCGTCGCCGCTCTTGGCCATGCCTACGGCCCGAGCGACATGCGCGGCGTCTACCGGTCGACCGACGGTGGCACGACCTGGACGCGCACGCTCTTCCACGACGTCAACACGGGCGCGATCGATCTCGCCGCCGACGCCTCGGGCCACGAGGTGTTCGCATCGCTGTGGCAGACACGCCGGCCGCCGTGGAACACCTATCCGCCCTCGAACGGTCCCGGCACCGGCCTCTACAAATCGACCGACGGCGGCGTGACGTGGACGCAATTGCAAGGCGGCGGCTTTCCGTCCGTCGACGTCGGCAAGATCGGTCTGGCGGTCGCACCCAGCGATCCCAATCGCGTCTATGCGCTCGTCGACGCGCGCGACGGCGGCTTGTACCGCAGCGACGACGGCGGCGTGACCTGGCGGCTCGACGACAAGGACCGGCGGCTGTGGGCGCGCGGTTGGTATTTCTGCCACGTTGCGGTCGATCCGAAGGACGAGGATCGGGTCTACATCTCCGATACCGGCTTCTACCGCTCGACCGACGGCGGTGCGCACTTCGAGGCGATCAAAGGCTCGCCCGACGGCGACGACTTCCACGGCATGTGGATCGACCCACTCGACGGCGATCATCTCGCGCTGGCGAGTGACCAGGGCACCTCGATCAGCGTCGACCGTGGCGGCCACTGGAGCTCGTGGTTCAATCAGCCGACCGGGCAGTTCTATCACGTCACGACCGATGCGCAGTATCCGTATCGCGTCTACGGCGCGCAACAGGACAGCGGCGCGGCGATGACGCTCTCGCAAAGCGACCATCGCGGGATCGAATCGCGCGATTGGCGGCCGATCAACGCCGGCGGTGAGAACGGCACGATCGCGCCCGACCCCTCCGATCCGAACATCGTCTACGGGTTCGGCGACGAGGTCGATCGGGAGGATCTGCGGACCGGTCAACTGCGCGATATCTCGCCGCTCGTAGCGCGCAGCGGCGTCTGGCGTCAGACGTGGACCGAGCCGCTCGCCTTCTCGCCGGTCGACCGCGCGCTCTACGCGTCGAACCAGGTCGTCTTCCGGACGCGCGACGGCGGATCGCACTGGGACGTCATCTCGCCCGACCTGACCCGGCCGAATCCGGCGGTGCCGACGACGCTCGACCCGACGACGATCGCCGATACGCCGGTCAAGGGCCCGCGGCGCGGCGTCGTCTACGCGCTCGCGCCCTCACCGCTCGCGGCCCAGACGCTGTGGGCCGGTACCGACGACGGCTACGTGTGGATCACTCGCAACGGCGGGCGCGATTGGCGTAACGTCACGCCGCCCGGCGTGACCGCATGGAGCAAGGTCGGCATCATCGAGGCCTCGCGCTACGACGAGGGGACCGCCTACGCCGCCGTCGATCGCCATCGGCTCGACGACGACCGGCCGTACGTCTACGTCACCCGCGACTTCGGCCGCAGCTGGCGGCTCGCCGCGAGCGGCATCCCCGACGGCAGCTTCGTCAACGCGATCCGCGAGGATCCGGTGCGCCGCGGCCTGCTCTACGCCGGCACCGAGACGGGCGTCTTCGTCTCGTTCGACGACGCCGCGTCGTGGCAGTCGCTGCAGTTGAACCTGCCGACGAACTCGGTGCGCGATCTCTCGGTCCGCGATGGCGATCTCGTCATCGCGACGCACGGCCGCGCGTTCTGGATCCTCGACGACCTCGCGCCGTTGCGCGAGCTCGCTGCGAACGCGAGTACGAGTGCGCGCCTGTTCGCGCCGCGTGACGCGATTCGCAACCGCCCGGCGAACGACGAAGCCGAAGCCTCTCCGCCCGAGACCCCGCAAGGTGAGAACCCGCCGTACGGTGCGCTGATCGACTACGTCGTCCCGTCCGGCACCGCAGGCGCCGTCCAACTTGCGATTCTCGACGCGAGCGGCGCGACGCTGCGCACGTGGTCGAGCGACGACAAGCCCGAGGTCACGAGCCCCGACGACGTGCCGTTCCCGGCCTTTTGGCTCGAGCCGCCCGCACTGCCCTCGGCGCAATCGGGGATGCACCGCTTCGCGTGGGACTACCATGCGGCGGCTGCGGCCCAGCGCCGTCGCCGGCGCGGCGGTGACGGGCCGTTCGTCCCGCCGGGCCGCTACACGGTGCGTTTGACGGTCGGTGGCCGTACGTTCACCCAGAGCCTGATGGTTCACCGCGATCCGCGCGTGAATGCGAGCGATGCAGACTTGGTCGCGCAGTACCGGCTCGCGGTCGCCGTCGACGGCGAGCTGGCGCGCGTGAACGCTGCGATCGCGCAGGCCGATGCGGCGCGTAAACAGCG
>JBEKAU010000419.1:0-3249 GCA_050015755.1 Vulcanimicrobiaceae bacterium
GCCGCGCGACCAGCTCGTGCTGGCGACCAAGGTGTTCTTCCCGATCGGCAACGGTCCCAACGACGGCGGCCTCTCGCGCAAGCACGTGCGGGCGCAGATCGACGGCTCGCTGCGGCGCTTGGGTGTCGACTACGTCGACCTCTACCAATGCCACCGCTACGACATCGCGACGCCGCTCGAAGAGACGGTCGAAATGATGAACGACCTCGTGCGCGCCGGTAAGATCCTGTATTGGGGCGTGAGTGAGTGGAACGCCGACCAGATCGCCGGCGCGGTCAACCTCGCGCGCGCCCGCGGCTGGGCCGAGCCGGTGTCGAATCAGCCGCAGTACAGCGCGCTGTGGCGCCGCGTCGAGCCGCGTGTATTCCCGGTCTGCCGACAGTACGGCTTGGGGAACGTCGTCTGGTCGCCGCTCGCGATGGGGATTTTGACCGGCAAGTACACCGACGCCGCGCACCCGCCGGCCGGGACGCGCGCCGCCGGCAACGCGGCCGGGATGATGGAGGACTACTTCACCCAGCCGGTGCTCGATGCGGTGCAGCGGCTGCGCCCGCTCGCGCAGGCCGCACACTGCACGCTCGCGCAGCTCGCGCTGGCATGGTGCTTGCGGACCGACGTCGTCTCGTCGGTGATCATCGGTGCGACGCGGCCCGAGCAAGTCGACGACAACGTCGCCGCGGCCGACCTCGACGTCGATCCTGAGATCTTCCGCCAGATGGACGACATCCTCGCCCCGGTCGCACCCTTCGAACCCTATACGTCCTGACGAGCTGACCGGCGCCGTGCGCACGCCGCACCTGCGTAGGTTTTTCGCGTGAAGGAGAGCGGATGAAAGCCGCCGTGCTGCACGCCCCGGGCGGCCTGGCCGCCTACGAAGACTTCCCCGACCCCACCCCACCGCCGGGCAGCGAGCGATCAGTCCTCGCTGCCCGTGCTTTGCGGGACGAGCGTGCCGAGGAACGCGCCCAAGATGTCTTGCGGCGCGTTGTTCTGCGGTCCGCCGATGACGCTCCAATCGAAGTACTCGTTGACGTCGCTGCGGCGCAGCGTCGCTTCGAGCGTTTCGAGCGCTTCGTCACTGGTGATCATCCAAAGCAGCACGACGGCATCGACTTCGCGCGAGCGCTCCATGACGTGATAGCGATACGCCCAGATGACGCCCTCATCGTCTTCGACGAACGCTTCGTTGAGTTGGGCGACGCGGTTTTGTAAGAAGGCGACCGCGTCGTCTTCCACGAGGTCATACCAGGCGGGCTTCGGGATGAAGGTCGTCAGGTAGAACTGCGGGGGGGCATCGTCATCATCGTCGTCGTGCTCATCGATATCGGGGTCCAGGGGCTCCATCATCTCCCTGTACCCCTTTCGAGACAGGCGTCCTGGCGGCAGGTCAGTCGTAGACACCGCGGAGCGTCCAGGCGCCGCCTTCGCGCGCGATGCGCAAGAGCGCGCCGTCATCCAGACAGACGTCGTACTCGTCGCGCGCGAGCCGCGTCCCGGTGCCCAGCGCCGGGCCCCACCAGTGCTCGTCGACGCGCCACGGACCGGCATGCTCGACGACTTCGTGCGGCGGCGTACCGACGAACCGCGGCGCACCGCCCTGCACGCGCACGTCGACCGGGCGCGGCGGTACGATGCGCAACTGCAGCGCGGTGACGGCCGGCAGCGGCGGCGGCTCGCTGCGTGGACCGCGCGTGGTGAGCGGTTCGAGCGTGAACGGCTCGAGGACGGAGCGGCGTTCGATACGTGGACCCTCGACGACGCGCGCGCGGTGCGCGCGGCCTTCACCCAGCGCCGCATCCAGCCGCGCCAAGACGACGCCGACCGCATCCGGGTCGGGATCACCAGCCGCGAACAGCGAGAGCGCGACCCCACCGGTGGCCAGCTCTTCGGCGGCCAGCCGCAGGCCGATGACCGGCGCTTCGAGGGTGACGCCTTCCAGCCGCGCGCGCAGCAGCTCGAAGAGCGTCGCCGGGACGGCCGTCGGCTGAGCGACCCGGACGCTCACCGTCCGGCTGGTGTCGTTCTCGCACTCCAGCAGCAACGTCAGCCGGCCGGCGCGCCGACCGGCGGCGCTCAGGTCGTCGATGACCTGGCCGACCAGCGCGCGCAGCGCGAAGAGCACCTGTTCTTCGCTGGTGGCTTCGCCCTCGCCGTACAGGCCGCGGTCGATCCGCAGTGCGCGCGGGCGCGGGCGCAGCGGCTCGGGGTCGCGACCGCGGGCGCGGTCGTGCCAGGCGGCCGCGGCGGCGCCGAAGCGGCGCACGAACGGCCCGTGCGGGAGGGCGGCCAGTTCGCCCAGCGTCGTGATCCCGAGCAGCCGGAGGCGCTCGCCCACCGCCGGATCCAGCTCGAGCAGCTCGAGCGGCAGCGGCGCGACGAAGGCCGCCGGGTCGCCCTCGCAGACCGCGCCGTCGGCGGTGCGGACCGCAGCGTGCGCGACGAACCGGTTGGGGCCGCAGCCGACCCGGATCGGCAGGTCGAAGCCGGCCAGCGCGCCGCGCACCGCGCCCAGCCACGCGCCCGGGCCGCCGGCGATCCCGTGCATCGCCAGAAACGCGCGCCCGAGCCCGGCGTCCTCGACGATCGGCGAGGCGGCGTCGAGCGCCTCGAGGACCGCGGCCCAGGTGCGCGCCTCGGCGAGCGGGTCGGCGAACAGGGTGCGGGCATCGTGGGCGACTGCCTGCGCCTGCAAGAGCGTCATCCCGGCCCGCACGCCGAACTCGGCGGCGGCCAGGGTGCAGTCGATGACCCGCCCACGCTCGACCCGGTCGGCAAGGACGAAGGAGGCGCGCAGGTCGGCGTCCCGGCCGGCGACGGCCAGGCGAAACGCCGGGATCCAGAGGGCGACGACAGACATGGGGCGCTCAGAATACCGAACATATGTTCGATTCGTCAACCCCGAACCGCGCCGCATCGCGCCTGCGTTTCCCGGACATGCTCGCTCTGCTGTTGGCCCTTGCGATCCCGACCTACGGTCCGATCCCGCAGCCCCGCACGACCGTCGCCGGGCTGATCCTCCCGACGACGCCTGATCAGGCCGTCATCACCAACTCCGGCTCGACCAACACCGGCGGCTACGTCGTGCGCGTGTATGCCAACGGCACGGTCAGCGTCGACCAAGGCGTGCCGTTGCGCAAGCCGATCGCCAAACAGCTCGTCGATCGTTTCTTCGCCGATCTGCATGCTGCCGGCCCGGTCGACGCGCTACCGACCCCGCACTGCATGAAGAGCGCGTCGTTCGGATCGACG
>JBEKAU010000420.1:0-3248 GCA_050015755.1 Vulcanimicrobiaceae bacterium
AGCGCCGCGCCGAGGGCAACCCCGACTACGGCGATCTGCTCTCGATCCTCATGACCTCGACCGACGAGGACGGCCACCCGATGCCGGATCAGCAGATCCGGGACGAGGCGCTCACGCTGCTCCTCGCCGGCCACGAGACGACCGCCAACGCGCTGGCCTGGGCGTGGGATCAGCTCGCCCGCGTGCCCGCGGTGGAGGCGCGTCTCCACGCCGAGCTCGACGCGGTGCTGGGCGACCGTGACCCGGTGCCGAGCGACGTCCCGACCCTGAAGTTCACCCGCGACGTCTTCGCCGAGACGATGCGGCTACGGCCGCCGGCGTGGCTGATGGGCCGCTATTCGCTCAAGCCGCTGCAGCTCGGCGGCTGGGACGTGCCGGCCGGCTCGGTCCTCTTCGTCTCACCCTACGTCACCCACCGCAACCCGCGCTACTGGAAGGAACCAGACGCGTTCCGCCCCGAGCGCTGGTCCAACGGCGAGACCGCCGACCTCCCGCGCGGCGCCTACTTCCCCTTCGGCGGCGGTACCCGCATCTGCATCGGCGAGGCCTTCGCCTGGACCGAAGGCGTCCTGCTCCTGGCCACCCTCGCCCGCCGCGTCCGCTTCACCGCCCTGAGCACCGAGCCGATCCCGCTGGATCCGCTGGTGACCCTGCGGCCGGGTCGAGCGATCCGGATGCGGGTGGAGGATCGCTCGCTCGTCCCCGCCTAAGCGTTTGACCAGGACCCCTGGCGTCTGGTATGATTCCGCGGCTATGTTCCGGTTTGACCTCCAGCTGTTCGCCTCCAAGAAGGGCGCCGGCTCCACGCGTAACGGCCGTGATTCGAACGCCCAGCGTCTCGGCGTGAAGCGCTTCGGCGGCGAGCTCGTCATCCCGGGCAACATCATCGTTCGCCAGCGCGGGACGAAGTTCTACCCCGGCGTCGGCACGATGCTCGGCAAAGACCACACGATCTTCGCCGTGGTCGAGGGCCACGTCACGTTTTCGAGCTCGCGCAACCGCAAGCACGTCAACGTGGTGCCGGCCAGCGCCGCCTGACCTCGCGTCTCGGATCTCCTGAAAGAGCCGCTCGGTCGGCTCTTTTTGCTTTGTAGCGCTCCGTGCAATTCATCGACGAAGCGACGATCGGCCTGACCGCCGGCAAGGGCGGCGACGGCATCGTCGCGTGGCGGCGCGAAAAGTACGTCCCCAAGGGCGGCCCGGCCGGCGGTGACGGCGGACGCGGCGGCGATGTCGTGCTGCTCGCCGATCCCGAGCTCGGAACGCTGGTCGACTTCCGCTTCAAGAAGCAGTTCGCGGCCGAGTCCGGTAAAGCGGGCTCGACGTCCAACAAGTCCGGCAAGGCCGGCGACGATCTCGAGATCCGCGTCCCCGTCGGGACGCTGGTCACCCGCACCGACGTCGACGCTGAAGGCAATCGTGGTCACGGGCGTCTGTTCGCCGATCTGAGCGAACCGTATCAGCGCGTGCGCGTCGCCAAAGGCGGACGCGGCGGCCTGGGCAATCAGCACTTCGCGACCGCCGCGCGCCAAGCGCCGCACTTCGCGTACAAGGGCGAGCCCGGCGAACGCTGCGAACTCAAGCTCGAGCTCAAACTGCTCGCCGATGCGGGACTGGTCGGGTTGCCGAACGCCGGCAAGTCGACGCTGCTCTCCGTCGTCAGCGCAGCGCGGCCGAAGATCGCCGATTATCCGTTCACCACGCTCGACCCGCAGTTGGGTGTCGTGCGGGTCGCCGAGTTCGAATCGTTCGTCATGGTCGACGTGCCGGGACTCATCGAAGGCGCGCACGCCGGCGCGGGGTTGGGCGATCGCTTTCTGCGTCACGTCGAACGCACGCGCGTCCTCGTGCATCTGATGGACGGCGCGAAGCCGATCGACGAGGTCCTGGCCGACAAAGCGACGATCGAGGAAGAACTGCGCGCATGGAATCCGGCGCTGCTCGAGCGCCCGATGCTGCCGGTGATCACGAAACTGGATCTGCCCGACGCGCGCGCGACGTTCGAAGCGCTGCGCGACCAATTGCCGGGCCTGCGTGGGATTTCCGCGGCAACCGGCGAGGGCGTGCGCGAGCTGGTCTACGCGTCCTGGGACACCATTCGCGCAACGCCGCTGCCGCCGATCGCGCAGCCCGAACCTGCGCAGCATGAGCTGGTCGCCGATGAGCCTTTCGAGATCCACGTCGAAGACGGCGTCTACGTCGTCAGCGGCGAGCGGGTCGAACGCCTCGCGAGCATGACCGACTTCGACTCCGATGAAGCGCTCGCGCGCTTCGAACAAATCCTCGCGAAGATGGGCGTCGAGAAGCGCCTGCGCGAACTCGGCGTGCACGAAGGCGACACCGTCCGCATCGCCGGCGTCGAGTTCGACTATAGCTAGCAGTATGTTCGCAGACCGAGCGCAGAACAATCGCGCCTTGATCGTGTGTTCAATGCGAGGTCGGATGTGGAGGCCCCATGCGAAGCATGGGGGGCGCGGAGCCTGGGGCGTAGCGCCGTGAAACAAAAGCTCGGCATCTTTGGCGGGTCGTTCGATCCCGTGCACAATGGGCATCTGTGGGTTGCTGAAGCGGTACGCGAAGCGGCGTCGCTGGATCGCGTGTTGTTCGTGCCCACGCGTGAGGGGAAGCATTATCGCAACGGGGCGATCAGCGCGTCGACGGACGATCGCATGGCGATGATTCGGCTGGCGATCGCGGCCAACGTGACGTTCGGGATCGACGAGAGCGACCTCGATCCGAACGCGAGCGGCTACACCGCCGACTTGCTGCCGCGACTGCAGGCGCGCTACCCCGATGCGACGCTGACGTTCGTCGTCGGCGGCGACTCGCTGGTGCGTTCGCGCTGGCAACGACTCGACGAGGTCGTCGACGCTGTCGAAGCGTTCGTCGTCGCGCCGCGCGGAGAGGTCACCGAGACCGACCTCGATCGCGCGCTGAACGATCTCGACCCGCAGCGGCGCGCGAAGATCCGCATGTTGGACTTGCCGCTCGTCACCGAGTCGGCGACATTGATTCGCGGCCGCCTCGCCGAAGGGAAGAGCGTGCGCTACTTGGTCCCGGAGCCCGTGTACCGCTACGTCGCCGACCACGGACTGTATCGGCGGTGACCGACCACCTCGCCCTCGACGGCACGCTCGGGGGCGTCCCCGCGCGCGAGCTCGCCGCGACCTACGGCACGCCGCTGTTCGTGATCGACCAGGACGTGCTCGACCTGGAGATCGCGCGGCTGCTCGAGGCCTTCGGGCCGC
>JBEKAU010000421.1:0-3246 GCA_050015755.1 Vulcanimicrobiaceae bacterium
GATCTCGCCCGGCACGTGCAGCTGCAGCTCGCCGAGCGGCGCGCCGAGCTCGCAGACGGTGAAGCGCGAGCCGAGGTCGACGAAGCGCAGGTCGACGATGGACAGATCGGCGTCGGCGCGGGTCGCGAACGTCGTCACCGGCGCGCGCGCCTGTTTGCCGACCAGCACGCTGCCGCGGTTGTCGTTGCCGATCACCGCGCGGCCGTGCGCCGGTACCTTGTTCACGAACAGCACGAACTGCTCGAGCAGCTTCGGTAACTCGGCATCGGAGGCGATGTGATCGTTCTCGACGTTGGTGACGATCGCGATCGTCGGGCTCAGGTGCAGGAACGAACCGTCGGACTCGTCGCTCTCGGTGACGAACCACGCGCCGTTGCCGGCGCGCGCGTTGCTGCCGGTGTCGACGCGGATGCCGCCGACGACGATGGTCGGATCGAGTCCCGCTTCTTCGAAGATCGAGGCCAGCATCGCGGTCGTCGTCGTCTTGCCGTGCGTGCCGCCGACCGCGACCAGCTTGGAATTCTGCGCCAGCTCGGCCAGCATCGCGCCGCGCGTGACGATCGTCAGCCGGCGATCGATGGCGGCCACGAACTCCGGGTTGTCGCGCGCGATCGCGGACGAGACGACCACGGTCGGTGCGTCGCCGACGTTTTCGGCGCGATGGCCGATCACGACCGCGACACCTTCGGCTTCGAGTTGGTCGATGAGCGGGGTGCGACGGACGTCGGAACCGCTGACCTGCGCGCCGCGGGCAAGCAAGAGCCGCGCGATCGCGCTCATGCCGATCCCGCCCACGCCGACGAGATGGTACGCGGCTCTCCTCACGATTCGGCCTCGTTCGCGGCTTCCGCCTCGGCCACCCGCGCCGGCATCGCACGCGCGATGCGCGCCACGATCGCGGCGGTCGCGTCGCGCGGCGCGAGCGAGCGCGCGGACGATCGCATCGTCCGCAACCGATCGGTCTCGAGGACGTCGCGCAGGGTCCACCAGAGCTTGTCGCCGTCGAGCTCGGCGTCGGGCACGACGACGGCAGCGCCGTGCGCCGCGAACAGCTCGGCGTTGCGGACCTGGTGCTGGTCCTTGTGGTGCGGATAGGGCACCAGGATCGCCGGCGTTCCGGTCACGGCCAGCTCCGCCAGCGTGTTGGCGCCGGCGCGCCCGACCACGACGTCGGCGGCGGCGTACGCGTCGGCGGGGTCGGGGAGGTACGGGACGAGGACGACCCGGTTGCCGGGCGCGAGCGCCCGCTCTTCGGCCTGCATGTATGCATAGTCACGTTCCCCACTTACGTGCAACACCTGCCAGTCGGGGTGGAGCGTGCGACGGGTCACCAGCGCCGCGACCGCCTCGTTGATCGAGCGCGCGCCCAAACTCCCGCCCATCACCAGGATCGTTACTCGATCGGGATCGAGGCCGAGCCGCTCGCGCGCGCTGGGCGCATCCTTGACCGCACGCAGCGATGCGCGCACCGGTGGCCCGGTCTGGACGGCCTTGCGCCCGAACAATTCGGTCGCGGTCGGGAACGTCGTCCAGACTTCGTCAACGAGCGGCGCGACCAGCCGCGCCGTCAGCCCCGGGGTCGCGTCGATCGAGACCATCGCAATCGCCGGGCGCACGATCCGTAGCGCGCGCAGCACCCGTGCCGCGACGACGACCGGGAAGCAGACGTAGCCGCCGGTCGCGATGACGACCGTCGGCCGAAACCGTCCCAGCGCACCGAGCGCCACGACGATGCCCGCCAGGTTGATCGCGATCGTCCGCAGCGTGTCGAACGAAAGCCGGCGCTGCAGCGGCGCGCTGGGGACGAAGCTGATCGGCATCGAGGTCACCAGCGTCGCCTCGATGCGATCGCGGTTGCCGAAGAAGTGCGGCTCGTACGCGTCCGTACCGAGCTCGGCGCGCAGTTCGTCGTCGATCGCCAGCGCCGGCGTCACGTGCCCCCCCGAACCGCCGCCGGCGAACGCGACCCGCAGCGCCGGCTGGTCTGGCACCCGGCTAACTCGTGCGGTACCGGCCGACGTTCGCGATCAGGCCGACGGCGATCAGCGAGACGATCAGCGAGGTGCCACCGAAGGAGATGAACGGAAGCGGGACACCGGTCACGGGCCACGACGACGTCACGACGCCGATGTTGATGAAGGCCTGGATGACGATCAGGAACGTGCAGCCCATCGCGAGCAGCATCCCGAACCGATCCGGCGCCTTGAGCGCGAGGATCGTCGCGCGAACCGCGAAGACGACGAACAGCGTCAGCACGACCAGCGCACCGAGCATCCCCAATTCCTCACCCAGCACGGCGAAGATGAAGTCGGTGTGCGCTTCGGGCAGATAGAAGTACTTCTGGCGCGAGTGGCCCAGGCCCAGCCCGAAGATCCCGCCGCTGCCCAGCGCGAGGAGCGACTGCACGATGTGGAAGCCGGTGTTCTGCGCATCCTTCCACGGGTTGAGGAACGCGAAGACGCGCGCGCGTTTGTACGCCGACGAACCGACGGCGAGCGCTGCCGGCGGGATCATCACCAGCGCCGCGAGCAGCAAGTGCTCGATCCGAGCACCGGCGACGAACAGCATGCCGAACGCGGTGAAGATCAACAGCGACGCCGTCCCCATGTCGGGTTCGGCGAGAATCGGAACCGCCAACAGCACGACCGCGACGAGCAACGTCGGCACGACGCCTTTCGAGAGCGAGCGCACGTTCTCGCCCAGCGATGAGAGCTTCGCCGCCAGGAACAGCACCAGCGCGAGCTTGGCGACTTCCGAGGGCTGGAACGAGATCGACCGGAAACCGAGCCAGCGCCGCGCGCCGCCGGACATGAACCCGACGTGCGGGATCAGCGTGATCACCAGCAGCACGGCGGTCACGACCACCAGCCCCGGCGCGATGGTCTTGAGCTTACGGTAATCGACCCGATACGCGGCGTAGGCGAAGATCAAGCCCGCGATCAGGTACGCGAGCTGGTGCTTCAGATAGTACGCCGTGTCGTGATAGGTCGCGTATGCGATCGCGCTCGACGCGCTGAACACCATCACCAGGCCGAGCGCGACGAGGAAGGCGATCGCGCCGAGCAGCAGTGCGTCGGGCGGGTGCATCGCGCGCGGCAGCGTCTGCTCGTGCGGCACGCGCGGGCGCGCGCGCAGGGGTCGGCTGTACGCCGACGCCATCAGTGCGCCCTCGCCACCGGATCGCCGGCGCCGCGCACGGCCTCGGCGAACGCATCGCCGCGGTGCTCGGCCGAGCGGAACATGTCG
>JBEKAU010000422.1:0-3213 GCA_050015755.1 Vulcanimicrobiaceae bacterium
AGAAGATGTACGCGGCCGGCAAGATTCCGGGCGGCTACATCAAGCGCGAAGGCCGCCCCTCGGAGCACGCCGTGCTCAGCGCGCGCCAGATCGATCGCCCGATCCGTCCGCTGTTCCCTGACGGGTTCCGCAACGACGTGCAGATCATCGCGACGGTCCTCTCGACCGACCCGGGCCTGGATAGCGACACGATCGCCGTCATCGCCGCCGGTGCCGCGCTCGCGGTCAGCGACATCCCGTTCCAGAAGAACATCGCCTGCGTGCGCGTCGGCCGTGACGAGAACGGCAAGTACATCACCAACCCGACGCTCGAACAGTACGAGACCGGCGGGATGGAGATCGTCGTCGCCGGTACCGCCGACGACATCATGATGGTCGAAGGCGGCGCGAAGGAAATCACCGAGGAAGAGTTCCTCAGTGCCGTCGAGTTCGCGCACGGCGAAGTCAAGAAGATCGTCAAAGCGATCGATCAGCTCGCGAAGAAGGTCGGGAAGGCCAAGCGCGAGTACCCGCTGCTCACCACTGACGACAAGCTCGACAAGTGGATGCGCAAGAGCTTCCAAAAGGAAGTCGCCAAGGCGATGCGCGTCGTCGACAAGCTCGAGCGCAATGCCGCCTTCGCAGACCTCTCGCGCGACGCCGCGCTGGCGAAGCTCGACAAGAAGCCGGATCCCATCCTCAAGTCGCTGATCGAAGATCCCAAGAACAAGGACTTCGAGAAGATCATCAAGGCGATGGAAGAGGACGAGCTGCGCACGATGGTGGTGGACGAGAAGATCCGCCCCGACGGCCGCAAGCCCGACGAGATCCGTCCGATCTGGTCGAAGGTCCACTACGTGCCGCGCGTGCACGGCTCCGGTGTGTTCACCCGCGGACAGACGCAGGTCTTCACCGCCGCGACGCTCGGATCGATCAGCGACGAGCAGCGCCTGGACGGGATCCTTGCGATCCCCAACAAGCGCTACATGCACTACTACAACTTCCCGCCGTACTCGGTCGGTGAGACGCGCCCGATGCGTTCACCGGGTCGCCGCGAAATCGGCCACGGCCAGCTCGCCGAACGCGCGCTGATCCCGGTGCTGCCGCCGGAAGACGAGTTCCCCTACACGCTGCGTCTGATCAGCGAAGTGCTCGAGTCCAACGGATCCTCGTCGATGGCGTCGGTCTGCGGTTCGACCCTCGCGTTGCTCGACGCCGGCGTCCCGATCAAGGGACACGTCGCGGGCGTCGCCATGGGTCTGGTCATGAAGGGCAAGGACTACTCGGTCCTCACCGACATCCAGGGCCTCGAGGACGCACTCGGCGAGATGGACTTCAAGGTCGCGGGTACCGTCGACGGCATCACTGCGATCCAGATGGACATCAAGGTCGCGGGGATCACGCTCGAGATCATGCGCAAGGCCCTCGCGGAAGCGAAGAAGTCGCGCCTGTTCATCATCGGCAAGTTGAAAGAGACGATCGACGAACCGCGCAAGGAGCTCTCCGAGTTCGCGCCGCGCATGATCGTCGTCAACATCAACCCCGACAAGATCAAGGACGTGATCGGCCCCGGCGGCAAGGTCATCAACAAGATCGTCGCCGACACCGGTGTGAAGATCGACATCGAAAACGATGGTCGCGTCTTCATCGCCGGCGCGAACGCGGCGGGCGCGGAGAAGGCCAAGCAGATGGTCGAAGCGCTCACCCGCGAAGTCAAGGCGGGCGAGACCTACCTGGGCACCGTCACGCGCCTGATGAACTTCGGTGCGTTCGTGGCGATTCTGCCTGGCAAGGAAGGCCTCGTGCACATCTCGCAGCTCGCGCCGCAGCGCGTCGAGCGGGTCGAAGATGTCGTCAAGATCGGCGATCAGATCATGGTCAAGGTGATCGAGATCGATTCGCAAGGCCGCATCAACCTGAGCCGCAAGGCGCTTCTGGGCGGCGGCGAAGGTGACTCGAACGGCGCACCGCCGCCCGCGCGCGATCGCGAGCCGGTCGGCGGCGGCCGCAACGGCGCGCCGCGCAGCGACGCTCCGCGCGGCGACGCTCCCCGGAGCGATGCTCCTCGCGGCGACGCGCCGCGTGGCGGCGACCGCGAGAGCGGCGCTCACGCCGACGCGCAAGGTCGGCGGCGCCGGCCGCGTCCGCGTCCTTCGTCGGACGACTAGAGACCCCAAGAGGGAATCCGAGGAGAGCTCGTCGCAGGACGGGCTCTCTTCATGTTCCGCCGTCTCCTCGCGTGCGCGCTGGGTCTGGCGTTGCTCGGCGCCCATCGCCCGCTCACCATCTTCGATTTGGCCGACGCCGTCGGCAAGCCGGCGCCCCCGGTGACGCTCGCGCTCGACGGCGGCAGCTCGCTCACCATCGCGAGCCTGCGCGGCGAGCCGACCTACGTGTTCCTGTTCGCATCGTGGTGTGAGCCGTGCACGCGCGCGATGCCGTTCGTGCGCGCCGACTATGCACGCTTCGGCGACCGGGTGCGCTTCGTCGGCGTCGACGTCATGGACGAACCCGACGCGGCGCGCGCCGCGATCGCCAAGGATGCGCTGCCGTTCCCGGTCGCGATCTATCCGATCGACACGCTCGACGCGACGATCGCCCCGGTCGCCCAGCTGCAGGCGGGCGCAAAGTATCAGATCCCGACTGAGTTCTTGCTCGACGCGGACGGCGTCGTGCGGTTCGCCTGGCACGGCCTCGCGATCGATACCAGCGGAACGCCGCAGGACCTCTTGCCGGGCTACCTCGCGCAGCTCGGCATCCAATGACCAAGAGCGCCGCGCAGGTGCGGCCCAAGGGCGAGCGCGACGTCGACGCCGTCGTCGCGCTGCAAGCCGAGGTCGCGCGCGAGGGGCGCTGGATCGCGACCGAGTGGCCGTTCGACCTCGCCGCGCGCGCGCGCACGCAGCGCGACGCGCTGCTCACTCGCCGCTCCGTCGGCTGGGTCGCCGAGGACGGCGCGCAGTGCGTCGGCGACCTGACGATCTTCGGCATCGACGCCGACGAGCCGGAACTCGGCATGGTCGTCGCCGCGGCGCACCGCGGCCGCGGCATCGGCCGCACGCTGATGGAGCACGCGATCGCGTGGGCACGTGCGAACGGGAAGGCGGCGTTGCGGCTCGGCGTCTTCCCCGACAATACCGCGGCGATTGCCCTCTATCGCGCCGTCGGCTTCGAGACGGTCGGCGAACAGCCCGCCGCCGTCGTTCGCCGCGACGGCACGACGCGCGACATCAT
>JBEKAU010000423.1:0-3209 GCA_050015755.1 Vulcanimicrobiaceae bacterium
ACGATCCTGCACGGCGCCGTCTCCGACACGCTCGGCAAACTCGGCTTCAACCTCGGCTACGTCGACTGGACCACCGAGGGTCCCATCGACAACCAGCCGACGGACATCACCTTGCCGGCCGGCTCGACGATCGCCGGCATCGGCACCGTCGGCGGCACGACGACGACCAAGACCGCGCCCGGCGGCGCCTATCCGATCCCCGGTTCGATCGGCGGTCCCAGCGCGGCGTATCCGAAGATGGTCGCGTGCTGCGAGGATGTCAGTTCCTGGTACGACGCGCGCGGCGAGCTCGCGAAGCTGCGCTACGCCTTCTCGACGTCCACCTCACTGACCGTCGCCTTCCTTGGCACGCACGCCGGCTTCGACAATGACGGCGCGGGGCTGCAGCAATTCAATACGGTGACGTCGGCCGGTGTGCCCGTTTCGCTCAACCCGACCTCGCACGCGCCCGAGAACGTGACCGAATTCATCAACCAACCGATGTTCGAAGGCGAGTTCCGTACCGCGCTCTCACCGAACGACACGCTGCTGGCGCGCTATTATACGCTGAACATCGACCAGCTCTCCGGCAACTACGAGGACCCCTCGCCGACCGTCCCGTTCACCGGCACGTTCTTCCTCACCGGCACCGCACCGCTCACCGGCGGCGCGAGCGTCCCGGTCAACGGCGCGTACACGGTGACGGTCCCACATATCTACACCCGCACCGCCGAAGAGGATAAACTGCACGGTGGCTCGTTCGAGGAAGACCACGTCGCCGGACCGGTCACGCTCACGCTCGCGATCGACCGCTGGAGCGCGACCACCGACGCGTACTCGATCGGCGAGAGCAGCAGCGGCGCGTTGACCTACACGCCGACCATCGCCGCCGGTTCCTCGCAGACGATCACCTCGTACTTGCTGCGCGCCGCCGACATCCTCGATGCGCGCGACGATCTCACCGTGTCGAACTACCTCACGACGTACGCCGATCACGTGCCGACCGCGTTCACCGGCGCCGGCCCCGATTTCACCACCACCACGGTCGGCCACGACGACCCGCGCCTGGGCTTCACCCACCGTTTCACGCAGAACGCGATCGGTCGCTTCGCGATGGGCTCGACGATCACGGTCCCCAACATGGGCCTGGTCAGCGTGCCGAACTCGGTGCCCGTCTACACCAGCTCCTCGTCGGGCTCGTACTACACCGACACCCGCAACGCCGGTAACCTCTTGCCCGAGACCGCCTGGGGCTACGACATCGGCAGCGACATCCGGCTGCACGCCGACGCGGTGCTCTCGTTCGACGCCTACGAGACGACGCTGCGCAACCAGTTCGTCTCCGCCGTCGCAGAGACCGGAACGCTCGCACCCCCAGGTGGCGGCGCGGCAGTCCCCGTCTACACGACCGTGAACGAGAACCTGGCCCATGCGCGCTTCGACGGCCTCGAGGCGTCGTGGCGCCAGGATCCGCGCGCCGGCTTCGGCTACATCGCGCAAGGCGCGCTGGTGCGCTCGTACACCTACGACGTCTCGGCCGCGACGTATCTCGCGGCCGGCAAACTGCAGAACCAAGCCGTGATCCCGAATATCAACTACACCTCGACCGGTACCGGCTACAACGGCATCTCCAACAAGGGCATCCCGTACGCCGACGGCTACGCCGAGCTGCACTATCGCGGCAGCGACGGCAAACTCGTGCTCGTGGGCGCGACCTACTACGGCAACAACAACTCATGGAACGAGCATGCGTTCACCGTCGGCACCGCTGCCCTGCGGGTCCCGGTCGCGCGCAACGCGTCATTGCAATTGACCGTCGACAACCTCTGGAACACCTACCCCGGCACCGCCATCCTCTCGTACCAAGGCGTGCCGGTTCCCGTCATCGGCGCGCAAGTCGGCCTGACCAACGCGCTGCCGTACGGCCCGCGCGTGGTGCGCCTCGACCTGCATCTCGGCAACGGACGGTGATCCTCGCCCTCGCCCTCAACGCGCTAACCGTTCTGGTCGTGCCGGACCCCGGCACGAGCGCGCGCGGCGCAACCGTACGCGCCGGCACGACGAGCGCCATCGTCGGTGCCGACGGCCGCGCGCAACTCCCGCTTGCGCCCGGCACGTATGACCTGACCGTCGCCAAGCCCGGCTTCGCGCCGGCCCGCGCGCACGTCGTCGTCCACGCCGGTGCCGCCGGACGCGTGCGCATCGCGCTGCACCTCGCGCCGACGTCGGCGCTGCGCACGATCGGTTCGGTATCGGCCGCCGAACGCGGCGCCTCGAACACCTCGCCCAATCCCGAGACGGTCGTGCCGCGCGAAGCGTATCGCGATATGAGCCAGCCCGGACTCGAGGACGTTCTCTCGCAGAAGCCGGGCATCGCGATCGACCGCGCCGGCCGCGGTCTGAGCGGCCCCGACGCGCCGCCGGTCGCACTCGTGCGCGGCGGCACGCCGCTCGAGACGCAGACGTTGCTCAACGGCGTCCCGGTCATCCCGGCGACGACGCGCGCGTTGCCGCTCACCGCGATCCCGACGTTCGTGCTGCAAGAGATCGAGGTGGAACCCGGCGCAAGCGCGCCGCTCCCGACCATCGACGGTGCCGTCAACGGCACGCTCAACATCCGCTTCGCCGAACCGGCGCCGGTGCTGCGCGCGCTGCCCGAACAAGGCTTCGACAGCCGCGGCGGCAGCTTCAGCGACCTGACCGGCGGCGGCGCGGTGGCCAATGGTCAGCTCGCGTTCGGCATCGCGGGCACGATCAACGGCGAAAACGGCGACATCGCCGCGACCGACGTCCTGCAACGCGCGGGACTCGTCACCGCACGCGGCGCCGTCTCGCCAAACGGCACACTCACCCTGACCGGCTACGATGAGTCGGATACCGACCAGCTCGACCAGAACCATTTCGCGTTCGACGAGGCCGAGTACCGGCTCGACGGCGCGCAGAGCGCGGTGCTCTTCCGCGCCTGGCACGTCGAGGATGAGCGCGACGGTGTCGCCGCCGGCGACCCCCTCGAAGACGCGACCAACGACGACCTCACCGGTGCGCAACTCGAGGTCGACCGCACCCTCGGCAGCAGCCTTTTCTCCGCCGGCGTGACGAACACCGACGACGACGGCACCGCATCGGGCCTGGTCATCGTCCCCCCCGGCTCCTCGCAGACGATCACGACCGCGTTCCTGCGCGCGATTCTCCATCCGACCCCGCGCTGGAACGTGCAACTGACCGGCTAC
>JBEKAU010000424.1:0-3209 GCA_050015755.1 Vulcanimicrobiaceae bacterium
CGAGGCGACGTCTATGTCGGCGAGGTATCGTGGACGGTGTGGTCCACGTATCTCCATCCGGGCGAGGAGCGCCCGGACGGATTGCGGAGCTTGCAGAAGCTCGTCCGCGTGAGCTCCTAACGTGGCCGCAGCGGCCGCGGTGATGACAACGATGATGACGCCGACAAAGCCGCCGGAGCGCCCTAGCGCCCGCCGACGGTTTTTCACCGTGCTGGACGGCATCGTGTACGTGGTCATCGGCGCGGCGCTGTGCGCCGAGCTGCTCGCTGTTCTCGCGAATATCATCGGCCGGACGTTCTTCCACAACTCGATTCTGTGGACGGACGAGGTTGCCGGGCTGGTTCTTGCCGTGTTGGCGTTTCCGGGCGGCGCGATCGCCTACCGCCACGGCCAGCACAGCGCCGTGCAGACGATCGTCAATGCGCTGCCGTTCCGTTACCGCCGAGCGTGCAATGCACTCACGGACTGGCTGATTGCCGTGGTCTCAGCCGTCACCGCCGTGCTCGCCGTGCAGCTGCTGACCTCGCAGATGGGGCAGACCACGCCGATTTTGGGGATACCGTCGTCGGTGCTCGTCGCGCCGTTGGTCATCGGGATGCTGCTGATGGTGCTCTATGCGCTGGACCGGCTGGTCGACCAGCACCGTCCGACGGCGATTCTCACGGGCATCGTGACGATCGCCCTTGCCGTTGCCATCGCTTCGACGCGCGGCGCATGGGGGCCGGCGGTAAGCGGCGACGTCGCCATCGTCGTCGCGCTCGTGCTCTTCCTCGCCACGGTCCTGATCGGGTTGCCGGTCGGCTTTGCGCTGCTGCTCAGCGCGATGGTGTACCTCGTACCGACGGCATCGACGCCGATGGTGGCGCTGCCGCAGAACATGGACGACGGCCTGGGGTTCGTGCTCCTCGCGTTGCCGTTCTTTATCTTCGCCGGCGCGGTCATGGAGCAGGGCGGGATCAGCGCGCGCCTGGTCGACCTCGCACGCGCTCTCGTCGGTCATCTGCGCGGCGGCCTCTTGCAAGTCACCGTGCTGAGCATCTACCTGGTCTCGGGACTCTCGGGCTCCAAGGCAGCCGACGTCGCGGCGGTCGGACCGGTAATGCGAACGATGCTCGAGCGCGAAGGAGTGCGCGCCGAGGAAGGCGCCGCCGTGCTGGCGGCGTCGGCGGCGATGGGGGAAACGATCCCGCCCAGCCTGGGGCTGCTGGTCTTGGGATCGATCACCTCGCTCTCGATGGGAGCGCTCTTCACGGCCGGGATCGTTCCCGCCGCGGTGATCGCCGTCTGTCTGATGACCTTGATCGGCGTGCGCGCGACGCGGATGAACATGCCGCACGCCAGGCGCGCGTCGGCGGCGACGGTCGGACGCAGCGCTCTTGCGGCCGTCCTTCCGCTGCTCATGCCGGTCATGCTCTACGTCGGGATCCGGACGGGAGCCGCGACACCGACCGAGATATCCGCGGTCGCGGTCGCCTATGGGCTCATCCTCTCGACCACGGTCTACCGGGCCTTCGGCGTACGCGACTTCGGTCGGATGATCGCGCGTGCATCGTCGACGGCCGGTATGATCCTCTTCATCCTGGCGACGGCGACCGCGTTCTCGTGGGTGCTCTCGGCGGCGCAAGTGCCGCAAGCGCTCGTCGCGACGATTACGAGTTGGCACGCCGGGCCGATCGTCTTCCTCATGATCTCCGTCGTGATGCTGGTGCTCCTCGGCTCGCTGCTCGAGGGTTTGCCGGCCGTGCTGATCCTGGCACCGCTGCTGCTGCCGCTCGCCTCGAGCGTCGGGCTGGATCAGTTGCACTATGCGATCGTCCTGCTCATCGCAATCGGCATCGGCGCGTTCCTGCCCCCGCTGGGGGTCGGCTTCTACGTCTGCTGCTCCGTCGCCGGCACCACGATCGGGTCGTCGGCACGCGTGATGTGGCCGTACGCCGGTGTCCTGATCGCCGGGCTGCTGATCGTCGCCTTCGTCCCGTGGTTCACCCTTGCGCTTCCGCACGCGTTTGCGCCGCACCGCTGAGTGTGGGCGTCGCGGACGCCGCCATTTGCAATTTCGCGACCGTAACGAGGTTCGAACATCATGACCGCACACCGTGCCGAGCTCCAGTTTCATCCGCTCACGCCGTTCGCGGGCGTCGAAGTGCGGGGAGTCGACTTGAGCGTCGAACAACCCCAGGAAGTCCAGCGCCGATTGCGCGAGGCATGGAACGAGCACGCGCTGCTGCTCTTCCGCGATCAGCAATTGACGGAGGAGCAGCAGCTGGCGACGGCGCGCATCTTCGGCGAGCTGTCCTATCAGGGCGAATACGACGTTCAGCACTATATCTCAAACGTCGATCCGGCCGGAGTGAGCCCGGTCGGTGAGCTCGCCTTTCATATGGATCATTCGTTCTACGACGAGCCGGTGTCCGGCATCATCCTCTACGCCGTCGAAGTTCCACCACCAGGCTGCGGGGGTACGACGGTGTTCGCCGACGTGCGCCGCGTTTTGGGTGTGCTTCCGTCAGAACTGCGCGCACGTATCGAGCGGCTGGAGGTGGTCCACACCTATCCGGATCAGAAAAATCACAAGCCGATCCCGGGTCCAGATCCGCGTCCGGGGATGCCGAGCGCGACACATCCGCTCGTCTTTACGCATCCCGTCACCGGCGAGAAGCTCCTCTTCTGCAGCCCGCGTCACTTCGACCACATCGTCGGTCTGAACGCGGAGGAGAGCGTCGCGCTTGCCACCGAGCTCGCCGAGTACGTCAAACAGCCGGATAACGTGTACGACCATCAATGGCGCCCCGGTGACCTCGCGATCTGGGACAATCTCGCCTTGCAGCACGCGCGGACGGATTTCGACAAGCGGCATCGCCGGCATCTGCGCCGCACCCAGATCGGCGAACTGGTGCCGGCGAGGGCATAGCAATGAAGCGCAGGACCTTCGTAGCCGGCAGCACCGCGGTCGCCGGCGCATTTACCACGGGAATGCTGCTCAAGACCGCTCCCGCGTTCGCGGAGCCGCGGACGTTCAAGTTTGCCTTCCCGGACGCCGCCTCGCATCCCATCGCCGCCGTCTGTCACAACTTCAAGAAGAACCTCGAGGCGCGAACCCACGGACGGCTCACGGTCGAGATCTATCCGGGGGGCACGATCGGCAGCGAGACGAGCCTGGTTGGTGGATTGCAAACCGGCATCCTCGACGCGTCGATGAGCACCGGCGC
>JBEKAU010000425.1:0-3167 GCA_050015755.1 Vulcanimicrobiaceae bacterium
GACGCGCGCAACATCGCCCTCGTCTTCAGCACCTACCGCTACTTCTTGCACTGACATGCTCGCCTTCGTCCTTCGTCTGATCGGTTACGGGGTCGTCTTCGGCGTCACCATGCGCGTCTCGCAGACGCTCTGGACGCAGCAGGGACTTGACGGCATCGGCCGACTCACCCACTTCCACAACCTCGAGATGACGACACTGATCGTCGCGCCGATCGTGCTGGCGCTGGTCGGCTTCGGCGCGCTGCGCTCGGTGTGCATCTTCATCGGCTTCTTCTTGGTGGCCGCGGCGCTGACCGCGCCGTTCACGATCGCGCGCGTCATCGGCGCTTGACCGCGCGCGGCCTCACGAACCTGCTGCTCGTGCTCCTGGTGGGGGCGAGTTGGGGACTGCTGACGCCCGCGAGCAAAGTGCTCTACGGCGCCGAGCCGGCGATCTTCGACGGGTTCACCATCACCGTCGCCCGCGGCGGGTGGGCGCTGCCGTTCTTCCTGGCGGGCTTGGCGGTGACGTGGCGGCTCGATCCGCCGCGGCTCGACCTGCGGCGGTGGGTCGCGGTGCTGGCGGCGGGCATCGTGTTCGCGGCCGGCGTTTCGCTGTTCTTCACCCTCGCGGCACAGCATACGTCGATCGCGCACGTCTCGTTCGTCCTGGGCGTCACGCCGGTGACGAATACGGCGCTGGCCGCGCTGGTCTTCCGCACCCGCCTGGATCGTCGCGGCATCCTCGCGCTCGCGCTCGGCGTCGTTGGGGTCGTGCTGCTCGCGATCTCGCAGAGCAACGATCGCGCCGGGCTGCTCGGCGATGGGTTCCTGGTGGCGTGGTTGGCGGCGTTCGGGGCGTACTCGTGTCTGCTTCGCTACGTCGGCACGCGCGTCGGGCCGGCGACGCTGATGTCGCTGGTCGGCTCGATCGCGATGGCGACGATGCTGCTGATCGGCCTCGCCGCCCAGGGGACGCGCGCACTCGGCCACGTCGCCGACACGCCGACGATCGCGTGGTGGTTCTTCGGCGAGGTCGTCCTCGGCTCGACGCTGCTCGGCCAGACCGCCTTTGCCGCCGTCGTGCGCCGGCTGGGCGTCGCGGTCGGCACGATCGGCGTCGAGTACACCGCGCTCGCGGTCGGCGTCGCCGCCTCGGTTGCGGCGCACGAGCGCTGGACCCCCTTGACGGTGCTGGCCGGACTGCTGCTCTGCAGCGCGCTGGCCGCGACGTTCGTCCGGCTTCCGCTACGCGGACGCGCGGGTCTCGCGTAGACCGCGGGTTTCCACGACGACGGCGTTGCGCCGTTCCTTGGCGGCGTAGAGGGCGCGGTCGGCCACGTCCAGCAGTGCGGCGGGATCGCCGGCGAGGAAATCGTGGGTGTATGCGACGCCGACGCTGATCGTCACGACGCCCAGGTCGGCCACACCGCCACGGTGCGGGATCGCGAGCATCTGCACCGCGCGGCGCAAGCGTTCCGCGAGTTCGGTCGCGTTCTGCAGCGACGCGTCCGGGAGGAGCGCGGCGAATTCCTCACCGCCATAGCGGGCGACGACGTCACCGCCGCGGCGCACGGTCTGCTGCAAGGCCTCGCCGACCCGGCATAGGCACGCATCGCCGGCAGGGTGGCCGTAGAGGTCGTTGTAGCGCTTGAAGAAGTCGACGTCGATCATCAACAGGGCGACCTCGCCTCGCTGCCGGCGCAGCAACGTGAACGCCCACGCCGCGCAGTCATCGAACGTTCGCCGGTTCCGCAACCCGGTCAGCGAGTCGTTCATCGCCAACACTCCCGCCCGCCGGTAGAGCGCCGCGACTTCGGCCAGCAGGGCGACGAGCACGACGCTCGCGGTGGTGAGCGTGAGGACCTTGCCGACGTACCAGCTCGGCGAGTACCGCGTGCCGGCGAAGGCGTTGAGGGCGACGTCGATCGCGGAGGTAGTCAGCGCCACGGCGAGCCAGACGTGCAGCGCGGTCACCGGTGTTCGTCGCACCACCAAGAGTGCGACGGCGAGGTTTGCAAGGATGCAGATCGGTGCGACGTAGAGCCGGAAGAGCGGGGTGAAGCGACCGTCGACGATGAAAACCGGAAGCGCGCGTGCCAGACCGATGACGAAGACACTCACCAAGACGCACCCGATCGCCACGGCGGTGAGCAGGGCAAAGCAGTCGAATCGCATCCGTGCACGATCGAGAACGCGGCCATCGATTCCACGATCGAGCGCAATTCCGGCTGCGACGATGGCCGGGAACACGAAGTGCCAAATTACCCAGAGCACGAACGAGATCTGTCGCGCATCGGCGTTTCCGGGAACGCCCAGCGCACCGGGCCAGTTGAGCACGTACGGGATCGCCAGCAGGCCAGTGAACGTGTAGCCGGCGCCCAGCGTCAGCAGCAGGCGCACTCCGTTCACCAGGAACTGGCTGAGCAGCAGGTAGGCGGTGAGCAGCTCCGCCGCGGCCCACAGCGCGGCGGCGACCGGAATGAACGTCGACATGGGTGCGCTACGTTCGCCGAACGCCGTGGAAGCGAACGACGCGATGCACATGGCGATGACGAAGAGGAACGCGGTGTCGCGAGTACGCGTGCTCGCCGGCCGCTCCGAGAGATCGGAGAACGAGCTCGTGCGTTCGGAGTCGGCAAGCGTCATGGAGCCGCCCACGCAGCGGCGGCCACGCGGCTTACCGACGCGTCGCGCGAGGCCGTGATGGTGACGTTGCGATGTTGCTTGGCCGTGTAGAGGGCACGGTCGGCGACCGCCAGGAGATCTGCCGGATCACCTTGGACGATCGTGTGGGTGTAGGCGACGCCGATGCTGATCGTCACGACGCCGATGCCGGATGCCCCGCCGGCGTACGGTATCGCGAGGGCCTGCACGGCGCCGCGCGCGCGCTCGGCCATCGCGATCGCGCTCGCGCGCGACGCGTCCGGCAGGAGGGCGACGAACTCCTCGCCACCGTAGCGGGCGACGACGTCGCCTTGACGACGGAGCGTCGCGCTCAAGATCTCGGCCACGCGGCGCAGGCACGCATCGCCGGCGGCGTGCCCGTAGGAGTCGTTGTACCCCTTGAAGAGGTCGACGTCGATCATGAGCATGGCGACCTCGCCACCGCGCCGACGAAGCAGGCGCAACACCCAGGCCGCACTATCGTCGAACGTGCGGCGATTGCGCAGTCGCGTGAGCGGGTC
>JBEKAU010000426.1:0-3605 GCA_050015755.1 Vulcanimicrobiaceae bacterium
GCAGCCCGGCGCGCTCGACCGCGGCGGTATCCATGCAGCTTCCGTAGAGCGTGCCGATCTGTTGCGTGACACCGCCGGCCGGTCCGGGATTCGCCTGCGCACGCTCGAGCGTCGCGCGTACGACCTCGCGGGTCTGATCGACCAGTGCTTCGATGTAGCCGTACTCGGAGTACGCCGCGGGGATCGGGTGCGCTTTGCGATAGCTGCCGGTCGCGAAATCGAAGAAGTGCGTGCAGACGTTCGCGGTGCGATCGATCGCCGAGGGATCGAACGGCTCGGGGAGCGCGGCGGCCGCCCGCGCGTGCTGGTGCTGCGTGATCAGGCCGAGACCGGCGAAGAGAGTGACGGCAGCGGCGAGACGCAACGCCGCAGGCAACACGCGCATCCGGAACCTCCGAAGGAAATAGTTCTCGGCCGCCTTCCGCGCCTGCTGGGTCCGGCCCTTGTCGCTTCAGGCCGCCTTCGGTGCCGTCTGCGCGCAGAGGCAGAGCACGGCTTGCGTGCGCGAAGCGTCGCGCTCGTCGACGACGACGGCCAGCGCCTCCGTTTCGGCGGCGAGATGCACGATCGGAATTGCGGCCCGGGCCATCGCCTCGAGGACGACCTCGACTCCGGGGATCGTGCCGTCGCCATGGCGCACGAAGGTGACGCGCGCGCAACGCGAGCGCATCCGCAGCGCCAAGTTCAGCGAGCGGACGGCGGCGCGCAACTCCTCGCCGTCGTACTCGTCGACGACCAGCGACCAGCCCGCGGCGTTGACCGCCAGCATGGAGGTCTCGACGTGCGCGGCGGCGAGCCGGCCGAAGAAGGCGGCTTCGCAGGCTTCGCGCGATCGCTGCCCGGCATCGCCCTCAGCGACGGTCGCAAAGCAAACGTGGCGGCGGGTGCGGATCTGAACCCTGATCGAGGCGATCGTACTCTCGCCGGACCGCCGCCGCGATCCGCCGTCCGGATGATTCGCGCGCAAACCAAACCGTCCGAACGGATCATCCGTTTGGAGATCACCAGAGAGTCGTGCGCGCCCGCTCCGGCCAGGCGCGGTCGTACGACTCACCGCCGACGCGCCCCGTGCTCAACTCGGCCAGGATCGCACCCGGCGTGGGAAGCGCGGACGGGTCGACGTGGCGGGCGGGATTCCATAACTCCGAGCGCACGATCGCGCGTGCACACTGAAAATAGACGGCGTCGACTGCGAGCACGATCACCGAGCGCGGCGCACGTTCCTCGACGGCGAACGACGCCAGGAGTTCGGGATCGACGCAGACGTGCGCGCGTCCGTTGACGCGCAGCGTCGTGCCCGCACCGGGGATCAGGAACAAGAGCGCGGTGCGCGGATCGCGTACGATGTTGCGCAGCGAGTCGATCCGGTTGTTGCCGTGCCGGTCCGGCATGAGCAGCGTGCGCTCGTCCTGCACGCGGACGAATCCCGTCCGGTCGCCGCGCGGCGAGCAATCGAGCCCTTCCGGACCACTGGTCGCGAGCACCGCGAACGGCGACGCTTCGATCAGCGTGCGGTACGCCGGGATGATGCGATCGACTTCCTTGACGAGCGACGCTTCATTCGGCGCCCCGTAGATAGCCTCGAGCTGCTCGGGGCTGCGCACGATGGACATGCGCGTGCACTTCGGCAGGTGCGAGGCAATCCATCCGGGGCGGCGTCGCGTTGTGCTCCACGGATGCAACGACATCCACGCAATTTCGAAGGGACATTCCACCCATGAAGAATCAATTCGCACCGCTCGCGGCGGCGCTGCTGCTTGGCGTTGCGGCGCCCGCGCTCGCACAATCCTCGATGGCAGGCTCGATGGGCTCGACGCACGATCCGATGGTCGGCGGCGCAGCGATGTCCGCCTCGAAGAACATCGTCCAGAACGCGGTCAACTCGAAGGATCACACGACGCTGGTCTCGCTCGTGAAGAAGGCCGATCTCGTCTCGACGCTCGAAGGCCCGGGCCCCTTCACCGTCATCGCACCGACGAACGAAGCGTTCGCGAAGCTGCCGACGGCGACCGTCGACAAGGTGACGTCCGATCCCGCGCTGCTCAAGAAGGTGCTGACGTACCACGTCATCGCCGGACGCATGAGCGCCGCCAACATCGAGGACAAGATCAAGGCCGGCGGCGGCAAGGCCGAACTCATCACCGTTGAGGGTGAGCCGATCACGGCGACGATGGACGGCGCGAACATCGAACTGACGGGCAAAGGCGGCGGCATGGCGATCGTGACGATCGCGAACGTCTACCAGTCGAACGGCGTCATCCACGTCGTCAACGGCGTGCTGCTCCCCTAACGTGCGCCCTGGCTGGTCGGCGTCGCTGAAGGCATCGGCGGCGCCGATGGCGCGGACGGCGGCGTCGGCATCAGCACCCCTGCCAACGTGCTGACCGGCACATATCCGGCGGGCACGACGAAGTCGCCCGCCGGCGGCACCACCAGCGAGATGTCGTCGGCCGCATAATCAACGGTGAAGATCATGGCGGGTACCGGCGACGCGCTGATGCCGGGCGGTGGCGGCACCGGCGTCGTTTGCAGCGCGAGGTGCATGCTCATCGGCACCATCTGCGCGTCGTCGGAAAGCTGCACGGTGCCCTTCGCTTGGAGGCCCATCGGCAGCCCCTTGAATTGCGCGTTCCATGAAAACGTGAAGTCATCCGTCGCGGTGCTGCCCACCAGCGATCGTCCGGTCAGATTTATCGCGAAGGCGAACGTCTCGAAGAGGTCGAGCGGCGAGCGCGCCGCCGCACCCGTCGGCACCGGGAACGAGACCTCACCGGTGTGCTGCACGTGGTAGCGCCGCGTGGTCGGACTCCAGAGTGTGGTCGTGCGATTCGCCGGATCGACGACGACGACGATCGCGCCGAGCGGGACGACACCGGGCGACGCAGCGCCGCTGGGGTCGAGCGCGATCCGCGTCAACCCGCCGCGATGTTCGGTGGTGAGCGGCACCGTGTGGGTCAGCCGAGCCGGATCGCCGATAGTAACGGTCAGGTGACCGTGCACGACGCGCCCGGTGACTGGTACGGGCGCGGGGCCCGGCACCGGCTGGGCCGGAGCAGCGAGCGGCGCGACCAGCAACAGGACACCGAAACCGGCGGCAAGGCGCACGTGAAAACCCACACCTGCCCCTTGGCGGCGTTGCCGCACGGCCCCTTGCCTCGCAGACCATCGGTGCCGGACTGCGGCGCAGCGCGGCGCGCACGCCCGATGCGTCGGCGCTGCGCTTCGGCGAGCGGCACTGGACGTTCGCCGAACTCGACCGGGGAGCGAACCGGTTGGCCCGCGCGTTCGTCGACGCGGGCCTCGCGCCCGGGGAACGGCTCGCCGCCTACGCTCGCAACTCCGATGGCTACGTGCTCGCGTGGCTCGCGTGTCTGCGCGCCGGCGTCATCCACGTCCCGATCAACTACGCGCTGCGGCCCGACGAGCTCGGCTATATCGTGCGCCAGTCGGGCGCCGCCGCGCTGCTCCACGACGACGCACTCACCGCGAACGTCGAGGCCAGCCCCGACGCCGGCGCCGTCCGTCCGCGCGGCCGCTTCGCCGGCGCGGGCGACGACTTCGACGTCCTCGCGCTCGCGCAGGACGAGCGCGCCGACGCGAGCGCG
>JBEKAU010000427.1:0-5664 GCA_050015755.1 Vulcanimicrobiaceae bacterium
GCGCGGCGTACGGATCAGGGTCGGGCCGGCGTTGGGGGTGATCGGGGAGGGGCGGCGGATCGGGCGGGCGGTTTCCATGGCGTTTCTCCGGGGGAGTTGTGCGGCTTGTGCTATCTGAACTAGTTATACTACTGCGACTAGCACAAGTCAACAGGTCCGCCGAAGAACTTTTCTGGCCCGCTCCTGGGCGGCGCCGCCCGTCAGGCCCGATCGAGGGCCGGCTGCATCGCTGCCACCGCGCCGTCGCTGATCGCCCGCACGATGAGCGCGGCGTTGTAGTGGCGGACGCGTTCGCTCTCGACGCAATAGACGAAGCGGCGCTCCGCATCGTCGCACGTCACGCGCACCTCGCGCGCTGTGGTGCCGTTGGCGAACGTCACCATGCGCACATCGTCTTCGAGAGTGCAGGTGAGCACGAACCCCGGGGCGAGCCGTACGTGCACGGCGCCGAAGTCGGCGATCGCGTCCCACACACGGTCGGCCGGGGCATCGAGGATGAGCTCGCGCCGCAACCTCGCCATCGCTACGCCGCGTTCCGACGCGTGCCGCTGATGCGCTGCGTGAGCAGCCACGAGACGCCGTCGTCGTCTGACAGCTCACCCGTCCAGTCGAATCGCTCAGCCTCGATCGCGACGAAGGTCCAGCGGAGGCGGCGACCCGGCGGATCGCCGAGCACGGCGTTCAAGATGATGCGGCCGTCGAGGACGCGGCCGACGAAGGGCAGCAGGGCGTTGCGCGCCGGGCAGATCCACGTCGAGCGGTAGCCGTCGATCTTCGCATCGTAATAGCGGATCGTCGTACCGACGGTCCCATCCTCGAAGCCCCAGAGGTCGACGATGGCGCGGCCATTGAGTCCCCAGCCGAAATGGACGTAGCCGGTACCCTCGATCTCGCGACCAAGGCCGGTGCGGTACCAATAGCGGGTGTCCCAACTGCCGATGAGCGGCGCGAAGGCGGCCAGCTGATCTGCGGCCTCGGGGGCCACAGCGGCAGTGATGAGATCGGCCGCGACGGCGGCTTCCAGGGTGGTCATGGCAGCATCGTACAGGCCGCGGCGCGTTCGCGCTGTCACGTTCTTGCGCGCCGCCGCAACTTGCGGTACGGTGATCCGCATGGAATCCGTGGCCTGGTTCGGCTCGCCGCTCGTGACGATCCGCGAGGTCGTCTGCACGTCCGGCCGCGGTGCTCACGGCGATGAGGAGGAGAGCGACGAACCGTGTATCGCGATCCCGCTGCGCGGTTGCTACACGGTCGCGCGGCGCCGCGACGTCGCGGTCGCCGATCCGACGACCGCCGCCTTCTTCGAGGCCGGCGTTCCGTATCGGGTTGGCCATCCCGCCGACGAGGGTGACGTCTCGTTCGTGCTCGCATGCGATCCGGGCATCGCCGCCGACGCGTTCGGCAACGGCCGCCGCCGCGATGCCGAACGACGCCCGTTCCGTGCAACGCACGCGCACCTCGACGCGCAGGCGCAATTGCGCGCGCGGATGCTGCGGCGTGTGCTCCTGGCCGGCGACGCCGACCCGCTCTTGGTCGAAGAGGCGGCGCTCGCGCTCATCACGAGTCTCGCCGGCGCGCGGACGCCGCAGCTCGACGCCGCGCGACGCACCACCGTCGTGCGCGCGCAGGCGTTCATCGCGGAACACTTCCGTGAGTCGGTGTCTCTCCGCGACGTCGCGCACGCCGCACGCACCTCGCCGTTCGCCTTGGCGCGCGCCTTCCCGATCGCGACCGGGACGACGCTGCATCGCGCGCTGGTCGCACTACGACTCGCGGCCGCACTCGACGCCCTCGCCGAGGGCGCAACCGATCTCGCCCGCGTCGCCGTCGACGCCGGCTTCGCCCACCACAGTCACCTCACGGCGACGATGCGCCGCACGTTTGGCACGACGCCGAGCGCGCTGCGCGAACGGCTCCGCGCGAGCTGAATCTCTCGGCGTCAGCCGCCGAAGGAAGCGCTTGCGGGCATCTCGGGGTCCCGCAGCAGGCGACGGAACTCGCGCCTCTCGGCTTGCGCCCGCCAGGCCGTCGCGCGCATCGCGAGATGCTCGAACATGTTGCCAATGTCGTCGCCTTGCGCCTCGCGCAGCAGCACCATCACGCCGCGGACGCCGTTCCACGTTCCCGCAACGTTCCCACCGTAGATCAGCATCACGGTCTTCTCGGAGAGGGCGCCGGTATAGACGTACGTCGCCATGTCCTCGTAGAAGTTCGTGAGCGGAGTGAGGTTCGCGATCACACCGCCGCCGCCAGTCGTGGTTTGACGCACTTCGGCGACGAACGCCGGATCGCGCATCAAGTTCGGCAGCTCGTCGCGGATGAAGTGCCGCGCCTTCTGTAACGGCTCCGTCTCCCACAACTCCGCGAACTTCGTGAGCGTCGCGAGCTCGTTCGCGTGCCTGGCGAAGCGCAACTGGCGCAGGGCGACCAGGCCGCCGATGACCACCACGAGCGTGCTGATGACCGAGCTCACCGCGCTCACGATCGAAGGGTCGATGCTCACCATGTCCGGCTATTTACCGCTCACGGCCGGCGTCACCCGCGGAACGGCTCGCCCAGTTGGACGTGGCCCGGCGGTCCGCCGACGCGACCGCGCTCGAGGTCGAAGGCGTGCGGTTTGCCGTCGTAGGACGTACGCTGGGCCGCCCGCGCGTACGAGCGCGCGCAGATAGCCGTCGCTGGGCTTGAAGAGCACGTAGAAGTAGGTCGGAGCGGGTTTGGCCGGGTCGAACGCGAGACCGTGCTGCAGCACTTCGGCGGCGTAGTCGGGGCGCGCGCGCATCCAGGTGCGCAGGCGGAACAGCGCGGCGAGCGCGGCGTCACGCACCTCGCCTTGCGCGTGCCACTGGTCGACGCTCCACCCGGCGCAGTCGAGCAGCTCGGCGCCGACGTCGACGCCGGTGTGAAGCAATGGCGACACGGTCACCCGCAGGACGGCCGCGTACGGCTTCGCCGCGCAATCGCTGGCCGTCGGGTCGCCGTCGATCGCGATCGCACGATAGCCCGACCAGCCGCGCAGCATCGCCAGCATCTCGTGCGCGGCACGCGCACCGTCGGCGCTGCCGTCGGGCAGCACGGCGATGATACCATCGGCCGCGACCGGCGCTTCGAGGCCGCCCGCGAGCGTCGCCGCGCTGGCGACGCGCGGTGCGAACGGTGGGGTGCCGAACAAGCCACTGCCGGCGACGACGACGGCGAGCACGGCGAACGTCGCAACCGCGACTTGCCAGGGCAGCGTTAGCCGAGTGATGCGCGCGACCGAGACGCCGGTGAAGTTCGCGACCCAGACGTTCTGCGTGTTGGTCGGATCGCAGACGTTCTGCACTTGAACGACCGCCATCACCGCCGCGACGAGCGCGACCGGCGCGAGCACGTGCAGCGTCAGCAGCACCGTGTAGACGCCGATCCCGACGCCGAACGGGTTGAGTGGTCCGCGATAGAGCGCGAGCGGCGAGAGCAGCCCGAACAAAATGACGTATCCGAGCGGCGAGCGCGGCGCGACCGCCGCCACCAGCGGACTGACCGCAGCCTGCACTTCGCTGGTCTGCGCGGCGACCAGCAGCATCCCGATCCCGATCATCAAAATCGTCGCCGGCGCGACGTCTTCGATACCGCGAATCCACGCCGCCACCAGCGTCTGCACCGCCGCGCGCGGCCGGGTGACCAGCACGCCGTACACGGCCGCCAGGGCGAAGCCGACGATCGCGTTGAGCCCAAACCCCGCCAGCAGCACCAGCGGCAGCACCGGAGTGATCAGCGCCCACGGCGGCGCACGCCGGCGCGGCGGCGTCCCCGGCTCGACCTTCGTCGCATAGTCGTGCGTGGCGCGCCCGCGCACGAGCGCGTACGCGACCAGCACGACTGCCTGCGCGGCGACGAGCAAGAGCGCGAAGCGCTGGAACGCGCTGTGGTCGACGTGGAAGACTTGGCTGTAGAACGTCCACTGCGCGATGTTGAGGACGTAGCCGGTCCCGAACGCGAGCAGGAACAGCGTCGCCGCGGTGGCCCGCGGCACGCCGACGGTCATCATCACCGGCAGCACGATCGTCCCGATCATGATGATCGCGCCCAAGCCGGTGACGGTCGTGAAGAGCACGGCGACGACCGCGCTGAGCAGCAGCGCGAGCACCGTCGGCCGGTCACCACCGAACTCCGCGGCGTAGGTGACCAGCGTCTCGGCGATCCCGGTCGCGAGCACGACCCGACTCAGCAGCGCGCCGAAGAACAGCGTCGCGTAGACGGGCGCGAGCTTCACCGCACCCTGCACGACGATGCCGCCCAGGTCGTGCACGCCGGCCAGCGCCGCGGTCGCGAGCGCCATCAGCGGCACCGCGATGAGCGCCGGCAGCTTGCGCGCGATCATCAGCCCCGCCAGCACGAGGAAGACCAGGACGATCGCGACGCCGCTCAACGCGCCGATGCCCACACCTGCGACCACGGCGGCAGCGGCTTGCCGGCGACCAGGTCGTCACGCTCGACCGCGTCGATCGCGTCGGCACAACGCTGCGCGTTGGCCTCCGCCAGCCGGTACTTCACCAGCACGCGCTCGAGGCCGGGTTCGGTGCTCTCTGCCCGCCACGCGGCAGCGTAGGCCGGCGCGATCGCGGTCAGCGCGTCGCGCATCTCCCAGCACAGATACTTGGCGACGTTGAGGCTGCGTTCGGCGCCGCTCGCGCCCGGTTGGCTCGCGCGCGTACGCGCGTCTTCGTAATACTGCGGCAGCTCGGCGCCGATCTGCAGCCGGCGCCCGAGCTGATCGTAGCGCAGCGCACCCAAGCGCATCGCCGCGAGCGCGTCGGCGTGCAGCGGCGGGTGCGCGTCCCAGAGGTCGGTCAGCACGTGTTCGGCGCGCGTCCGCACCCCGGCCAGGTCGATCTTCTGGGCCGCCGTTTGCAGCGCCGGGTCGAAAGGATCGCGCCAGAAGAGCGCGTCGGGCGGGATGTCGGGCCCGGCGCGCAGGAGCCCGCGGATCGCAGCGAGCGTGTCGAGGTCGGTGGCGTAGCGCGCATCGTCGCTGCCGAAGAACGCCCGCGTGAAGGTCGCGTTCCAGGTCCGCTCGTCGACCGGTGCGGTCTGCCACGCACTCGCGGCGGCGTACGCGAGCGCCGGCCAGGTCGCCTCGTACAAGCTCTCGCCGTCGTCGTGCCAGACGGTCATGAACATCCCGAGCATGCCGCGCGTCGTCTTCGCCTCGCCGACGAAACGGCCGATATTCGCGCGCGCCGTGTCGAGGTCGGGGTAGATCTCGTTCCAATTCGCCGCCCCCGGCGCGACCATCTGCGCGAAACCGGCATTCGCGATCGTGTCGAGGTAGCGGCGGTACGACGGCTCGGCGCCGTAGTGGAACGAGACGATGACCAGGTCGCGCGGCAGCAGCCGCAGGATCGTCGGGTCCTGCTGCACGGCGTCATCCCATATCATCGGGCGCGCGCCGGCCTGTGACACGATTCGCGCGACGCGCGTCACGTGATCGGCGAAGACCTGTGGGGTGCGCGGCGTGCGCCCGTGGCCCAGGTCGATCGGCTCGTCGGCGCCGACGTGCACGAACGGCACCGGCACCGTCGCCGCCATCACCGAACGGAGCAGCGGGGCCAGGTATTCATAGGTGCGCGGGTCGCTCTCGGCGATGAGGTACCCATGCGGTAGCTCGGCGAGGGGCGCGAG
>JBEKAU010000428.1:0-3152 GCA_050015755.1 Vulcanimicrobiaceae bacterium
GTCTTCGCCGCGCACGAGGTGCAGCGAGGCACGGCGCTTGCTGCCGGCTTCGGTCAGCACCAGCGAGCCGTTCGGGAAGTCGAATGCGGCCAGCGCGTTCCGACCGGCCAGCTTCGCACCCGGAGGGCGCCAGTGGAGCCGACCGGCGATCATCAAGTGAAGCACGAGCCACAGATCGTCGTCGAGGCCGATCGCGATCCGCTTGCCGACCCGCCCCAACCCGCGCACGACGTGACCGTCGACCGCGTTCAGCGGTGGATCGGCGGTTCGCAGCAAGAACGGATTCGCGACGCGGACGCGCTCCAGCGGCTGCCCGACGATCCGCGTCTGGAGCGCGCCGAGGTATGCCTCAACGTCCGGCAGTTCGGGCATCGCCGGGCCTTGGCAAGCGGCGGGCGCCGCTCCTTGCGATAGGGAACCAGGTGGGCATGGACGAGCAGCCTGACGCGCCCGAGGGTGCGAACGTCCCCAAGTACCGCCAACCCGGCTTCCTGGAGAAGGAGGAGGAGTTGTGGCGGACTGCTGCGCGGGCGACGCGCATCACGCGCCGGTATGGCGATAACGACGCGCCGGTCGAGCCGGTGACGGCCATCGACCCGGTCCGCGGTATCGCGCCCGTCGCCGATTTCAACGACCCGAACGACCGCTGAGCGAACCGCCGGCGCCGACCGCGCGGATGCGTTCGAGAAACCACGCGTGCGCGGCCGACGCCTCGAGCCGCCGGTGCCACGTCAACGCGTAGGTGAAGCTCGCGAACTCGGGCGGTGCGCCGCACTGGCGAAGCGCGGCGTCGCCGGCGTGGCTTTCCACCAATCGCCGCGGCACGGTGAGCACCATCGAGGTCGCCGCAACGGCGGCGAGCGCGGCGGTCAGGAACGGTGTCCGATAACCGACGCGCCGGCGTTCGCCGCGCCGGTGCAACGGCTGGTCGATCGTGGGCTGCAGGCCGTGCTCGACGTCGATCACGACGTGTCGGTGGGCAAGGAACTCGGCGAGCGTGAGACGTCGCTTGGCCCGCAGCGGATGGTGCGCCGCGATCACGCAGACGTAGTCGTCGGTGAAGAGCGGTTCGCTCGCGAGAGCCGGTGAGGGTTCACCGACGCTGAGCAGCGCGAGATCGACGCGGCCGGTCGCGACGTCGTCGAGCGTGCGTTCGTCGGAGCGCGAGAGCTCCAGGGAGGCCAGCGGCGCGCGCGCTTCGAGATCGCGCAGGAGCGCGGGGACGAGGACGGCGGCGATATAGTCGGTCGTCGCGACCCGGAAGACGGCCTCGCTGCGAGCCGGTTCGAAGCGATCACCGGCGACGGCCGCGTCGACCCGGGCCAGGAGGTCGCGCATCTCCGCCAGCAGCAGCTCGGCGCGCGGTGTCCGCTCGTAGCGGCGCCCGCTCCGCACCAGCAATTCGTCGCCGAACGTCGTCCGCAGACGATCGAGCATGCGGCTCATCGCCGGCTGGGTGACACCGCACCGCTCGGCCGCGTTGGACACGTGCCGTTCCTCGAGCAACGCGCACAGCGGCCGAATCAGGTTGAGGTCCACGGCGTATTCCTCGGCGGCATGGTCGGTATGCCGCCCGCGCCATTGTTCTGCAGCATGCACCAGAATTATACTACAGGCATGAAGTATGCAGTACTTGGCGCGACCGGGCAGACCGGCGGGGCGACGGCGCGGGCCCTGCTCGCTGACGGCGAGGCCGTCCGGGTCGTCGTGCGCCGTCCGGAGGCCGTCTCGGCGTGGCAGGCTGCCGGTGCCGACGTGGCGCTCGCCGACCTCGACGACGCCGATTCGATGACGCGCGCCTTCGTGGGCGTCGACGCGGCCTTCATCGCGACGCCGCCCGAACTGGACGCCGCCGATCCCTTTGCGGAGAACCGGATCGCGATCGCGACGCTGACCGCGGCGATTCGCGGCGCCGGGCTGCCCTACGCCGTGTATCTCTCCTCGATCGGCGCCCAGCACACCCACGGCTTGGGTGCGATCGGGAAGCTGCACGACATGGAGCAGGCGTTCGCGGAACTCCCCGTGCCGACGGTCGCGCTGCGGGCCGGCTGGTTCATGGAGAACGCGCGCGGCCTCATCGCCGGCGCGCGCGAGACCGGCGAGCTTCCGTCCATGCTCGATCCGCTCGAGCTGGCGGTGCCGATGATCTCGACCGAGGACATCGGGGCGGTCGCGGCCGAACTGCTGCGCCGCGCGCCGCGCGGCTCGTACGCGGTCGAGCTCGCGCAGGACGCGCATTCTTCGAACGACGTCGCACGTTCGATGACCGAGCTCCTTCGGCGCCCGGTGCGCGCGCAGGTGGTGTCGCGCTCGGAGCGGCCCGCGATCTATGCGAGCTGGGGCATGTCGCCGGTGGGCGCGCAGGCGATGAGCGACATGATCGACGGCTTCAACCGGGGTTGGATTCGCTTTGAAGGCGGCTCGGTCGAGCAGCTCCGCGGCACGACACCACTCGACGCGGCGCTGGCGAGGATGGCGCGCGAGGCGGCGGCGACCGCGCACTGACCGAACGGAGCAGCGCGGCCGGCGCGCGAAGAGCATCGCGATGGCGGCCGAAGACGACGACGATCCGCACCGCATCGCGGCGGCGGAGCGCGCGGCGCTCAAGCGCGCCGTCAAGCGGCTGGGCTGGGTGCTCGTCGACGCCGATACCATCGAGGTTCGGGTCGAGCGCACGGTGGCGATCGGACCGCGGACGATCGTCATCCGCGGCCGCGTCCCGATCGACGTTCCGCCCGAGCTGACCGCCGAGAACGGCGCGGCCGCCGTCGCGCCGCTCGTCGATCCGACGGTCGCGCAGTTCACCCACGCGATGACGCGCGCGGTCGGCACGATCCTGAGCGCACCCGACGACGTGCAGCAGACCCGGACGTTCGATCGGCCCTCGTTCTTCTCGGCGCTCGAAGACGCGCGTCGCTTTCTGCTCGACGCTTGGCGGGCGCTCGAGAGCCGGCGCGTCGACGATCGGGTCGAAGCCGAGCTCGGGCTGCGCTTCTATCTCGAAGGCTTCGGTACGGGAACGCGCACGCTCGAATACTACGTGGGTCCGACGAACTCGGGGAAGACGCATGCCGCGCTGGAGCTGCTCGCGGCCGCCGAGAGCGGCGTCTACCTCGCACCGCTGCGGCTGCTCGCGCTCGAGGTCTACGAAC
>JBEKAU010000429.1:0-3143 GCA_050015755.1 Vulcanimicrobiaceae bacterium
CACCACCATCGCGATGGTCAGGCCGGCCCGCACCTGTTCGCGCCGGCGCTCCGCGCTGCCGCGCAGCAGCGCGAACGCGCACACGCCTGCGGCACCGAAGCCGGTCAGCACGTAGGCTGCGAGCGTCGCGTGGAGCACTTCGACGAGCCACGGCGGGCTGAACATCGCGACCAGCGGCTGCACGTCGACGACGCGGCCGTGGTCGATCCGAAAGCCGACCGGCATGTTCATCCATGCGTTCACCAGCGTCACGAAGCCGGCCGAGACGGCGCCGCTGACCGCGATCGGGACGCCGCACCACCAATGCGCGCGCGGCGAGAGCCGATCCCAGCCATAGAGGTAGAGACCGATGAAGATCGCCTCGATGAAGAACGCGAAGCCTTCGAGCGAAAACGGCAGGCCGATCAGCGCGCCGGCGTAGCGCATGAACGTCGGCCACAGCAGCCCCAGCTCGAACGAGAGGACGGTGCCCGAGACCGCGCCGACCGCGAACAGGATCGCCATCCCTTTCGACCAGGTCCGGGCCAGGTCGTAGTACGGCCGCCGCCCGGTGCGCAACCAGAGGCCTTCGGCGATCAGCACCAGCAACGGTAAACCGACGCCCAGGGCGGCGAACACGATGTGGAAGGCGAGCGACGTACCCATTTGGGCGCGCGCCGCGATCACCTGATCCATGCGCTCATTCTACCATTGTTCGCGCGACCTCGACGAACGCCCGAATCGCCGGCAGCTTGGCGCCTTCGCGCCACAGCCCCCAGCGCTCGATCGACGCCGGCGGGTCGAGCCGCACGTAGCGCAGGCCGGCGATCGCGATGACCCGCGCCGCGTCGGGGACGATCGCGACCCCGGCGCCGCTCGCCGCCAGGCCGCAGATCATCGGCAGCTGGTCGACCTCCTGTGCGACCGCCGGCTCGAAGCCGGCGTCGTGGGCGAGACGCAGCACCTCGTCGTGCAGTCCGGCCCCCTTCGCCGGCGGATACAGCACGAACAGCTCGTCGCGCAACTCCGCGAGCCGAATGCTCGGGCGGTTGGCGAGCGGATGCGTCGCCGCCAGCGCGACGAACAACTCCTCGATCGCGACCCGCGTGCCGGCCAGTTCCGGGTCCCACACCGGCCCGCGTGCGATACCGACGTCGATCTCGTCGCTTTTGAGCGCCGCGATCTGCTGCGCCGTGCTCAGCTCGACGAACGCAAGCCGCACCTGGGGATGCGCGGTGCGATAGCGCCGCACCAGCTCGGGCATGATGCGCAGCGCGGCCGAGTCGATGAAGCCGATGCGCAGCTGGCCGATCGTGCCGTTGCCGACCTGGCGCGCGGTGTCGGCCGCGACCGCAGCCTGCGCGAGCACCGCGCGCGCTTCGCGCAGGAACGCGACGCCGGCGTCCGTCAATTCGACGAGATGGTGCGTGCGTGCGAACAGCGCGACGCCCAGCTCGTTCTCCAGCTTCTTGATGGCCTGGCTGAGTGAGGGCTGTGAGAGATAGAGCGCTTCGGCGGCTCGGCTGAAGTTGCGGTGCTGGGCGACCGCCACGAAGTATCGAAGGTCACGGAGTTCCACGCTGCCCCCTACCTCAGTGGGCAGCATGGTCTACGTCCCTGCCCCGCGGGTGACCTATGCCCGCGAGGCAGAGACGCCGCACGCCCGGCACAGTGCGGTGCGCCGGGCGTCCGATCAGTACGCCAAGGTTCCCACGTACGTGAGGCCCTGGCCCAGCCACTCGTCGAACCACAAGTTCTTGTTCTTGTCGAAGACGATGTACTGGACGTGGAACTGCCCGAGCTGATCGCTCACCGGGTAATCGCGCATCATCGTCCCGCTGGTCGTGACGCGGCCGATCTTGCCGGCGATCGCGACGGATGCGCCGGTTTCGGTGAACCAGACGTAGCCGTCGGGTCCGCTGTACACCTGATACGGTGCACTGAATCCGGTCGGCACCGGATAGCTCGACACCGTGCCGGTTAGGGTCATCCGGGCGATGGCGTTGATCCCGTATTCAGCGACCCAGAGGTTGCCGTCCGGACCGACGTTGATGCCCCACGGGTTCGCGTTTGCCGGCATCGGATAGCTCGCGACCAGCGTCCCGGCCGTCGAGAAGACCAGGATCTGATCGTTGCCGCCGTCGGTGATCCAGAGATTGCCGTCCGGTCCGCTGACGATCCCTTGCCCGAAGGCGTTGGTCGGCATCGCGAAGGAGGTCATGACGCCCTGCATGGTCACGCGGAACAGCTCGTCTTGTGCTTGGTCGACGAACCACAGGTTACCATCCTTGCCGACCGTCATCACGGATGGTTGCGTGAAGCCGACCGGCCCGATCGGGATCGTGTAGTCGGTGATCACGCCTTGTGGGGTCATCCGCGCAACGACGCCGCTGTTCACTTCGAGGAACCAGAAGTTGCCGTCCGGTCCCACGTTGAGTCCCATCGGCGTGTAGCCGCCGTCGGTGAGCGGGAACTGCGTGATCGTGCCGTTGGAGGTCACTTGCGCGATCTCGTTTGCGCTCGCGCCCGCGATCCAGACGTTGTTGTCGGGACCGATCACCATGTTGGTGCCGCCGAAGCCGAAGAACGGATTCGGATTGCTGGTGGTCACCTGCCACGCGTTGGTGACGGTCGGGTCGGGTTCGAACGTCGCGGAGACCGAGGCCAGACCGCTCGCCGACGCAGTGATCGTCGTTTGATCGAAGTTCACGCCGGTGTACGCGAGCGTGATCGCGCTCGAAGAGCCGGTGACGCTGTTGCCCGACAAACTGGTCACGCCGCTGGTGTCGGCGAGCGAGAGCGTGACGGCGTTCGCGTAGGTGCCGATGATCGTGTTGCCGTCGGGGTCGAGTGCTTGCACGATCACGGAGGTGGTGCCGGCCGTCCCCGCCGGCAGATACGCGTTCTGCAGACCGAGCTGCAGCGTGGTCATGACGCCGTTGAGGGTGACCGGGACCGACGTGCTTTGCCCGGCGACGATCGTCGCCTGGACGTTCCCGCTGGCGAGCACGGTCCCGGCGCCGCCGGGTTGATCGTACGCCGTGATGGTGAACGTGTCGGTGCCGGCCGCGACGCTGATCGGAATGGTACAGGTGTGTCCGCCACCGGTCGCGCCGGCGCACGTCGAGACGTTGGTGGTCGCCAGCGTCTTCGTGCCGAGAGCG
>JBEKAU010000430.1:0-3116 GCA_050015755.1 Vulcanimicrobiaceae bacterium
TCCGAGGCCGCCAGGACCTTGCCGCCGGCCGTCATGCACCAGCGCAAGGGGCGGAATCCGCTGCGGTCGAGCGCGGCACCGACCCGATCGCCGTCGGCGAACACGATCGCGGCCGGACCGTCCCACGGTTCGACCGTCGGGATGTGCGCATCGTAATACGCGCGCAGCCGGTCGTCGTCGTCGATCGCCGGCGAGAGCATCAAGTCGACGGCATCGTCGATGCGATAGCCGCTGCCGAGCATCGCGTCGAGCGCGACGTTGAAGTCGAGCGAATCGGACGCGCCGCGCGGCGAGAGGATCCCGCGCGCTTGCATCCAGGCGCGGTTCCCGGTGATCGTGTCGATCTCGCCATTGTGCGCGATCAGGCCGAACGGCTGCACGAGCCGCCAGCTGGGCGAGGTGTTGGTGCTGAAGCGCTGGTGGAAGACCGCGAACTGCGAGGCACACGCGGGGTCGGCGAGGTCGCCGAAGTAGGCGCCCAGTTCGCTCGAGGAGAGCAAACCCTTGTAGACGACGGTCGTCGGCGAGGCGCTGATCAGGGTCGCGACGTCGCCGGCCTCGCGCAAGGTACGGATGACGGCGCGGCGGACCGAGCGCATGCGCTCGCGGGCGTTGCCGGGACCCATGTCGACCAGCAGCTGCTCGTAGGAGGGCGCGTTGACCGCAGCCTGCGCCCCGAGCACGGAGCGGTCGACCGGCGGGACCCGCCAGCGCATCGGGGCGACCTGCTCGGCCCGGATGGCGTGCTCGATCTTGTGGCGCATCGCCGCCGCCAGGTCTTCGTCGCTCGGCAAGAAGACGCAGACCGCCGCCAGGTGGCGCTCCGGCACGCGGACGTGAAGGGCGGTCAGCTCGCGCAGCAGCAGCGCCCGCGGCGTCTCGAGGAGGATACCCGCGCCGTCGCCGGTCCGGCCGTCGGCCGCTCGGGCGCCGCGATGTTCCATCGCGGCGACGGCGTTCAGCGCGAGGCGGACGATCTCGTGGGAGGCGCGATTGGAGAGGTCCGCAAGGAACCCGACACCGCACGCGTCATGCTCGACGGGGCGCATGGGAACCCCCACTCTAGGCCATCTGGAGGGCCCTGTCATTCGACAAATGGCGAATGGGGTCGAGGCTTTACTGAACGGAAGAGGGTCGCGGGCGCCGGCGGCCGCCGCTCAGCGCTTCTTCTTTTTGCTGTTCTGGATGCTGTGGGCCATGATCACCGTGCGACGGACCGCGGCGCGCATGGGGGCATCGACCAGCGGTTGGGCCGAGAGCTCGGCCTTGAGCAGCCGGCGCCAGGGCAGGCTCTTGGCGTCCAGCCGGACGTCCCGACCGGCGGCGCGCGCGGTGCGGATCGCTCCGACCAGTGCGTCCATGTGGACTTCGGCCGGCACGTGGAGGTCACGCACGTCGACCAAGAGCGTTCCGCCGGCGGGTTGGACGAGTTCATCGCTCAGCCCCGTGAACGACGTGACCAGCTCGGCATCGAGGACACCGATCAAACGCAGGGTCACCGGCGAGGGGACCGGCACAGGCTGGGGAGCGTACACGCGGATGAACTCCTGAAGTTTTGAGCGAGCAGGGCGCTTGCTATCGCCCACTGTACGCTCCCGCGCTGAGAAAAGTTTGAGCGATACGTGAGATACGCCTGAGAAGTGACCAGCTGCACGCTCGCTTCGGCCCGCGGCTGAGCGCGGCCAGCCGGGGCGGGCGAAGGGAGCACCCCGGCCCGGACGATACACGGTACATGCAGATGCAGCTGGCGCACGATGAGCAGGAGACGCTCGCCACCCTTCTGGCACCGGTCGACGAAGCGACCTTCTTGGCGACGTACTTCGAGCGTCAGCCGCTGCACATCACCGGCCGCGATCCCCACCGTTGGACCCGCCTGTACGGCTTCGCCGACGTCGAGGAGGCGATCGCCGTCGGCGGCCGTGACGTCGACCGCTTCGCGCTGGTGCGCACCGGCTCTCCGCCGCTGCCGGCCGAGCAGTTCACCATCGAGCGCCCCGCCCCGCGCGCTCGCGCCACCGGCCGCACGCCGCAGCTCTACCTCGATCCACGCGCGATCGCGACCGCGTTCGACGCCGGCTACTCGATGCTCATCAAGGACGCCTCGTTTTTCAGCGGCCGCTTGCAGCGGCTGTGCACGACGGTGCAACGGCGGCTCGCGTCCTTCGTCCAAGCCAACGCCTATTTGACGCCGCCGCGCGCGCAAGGCTTCTCGCTGCACCACGACACCCACGACACCTTCATCGTGCAGCTCGAGGGGACGAAGACGTGGCGCGTCCACCGGCCGTTGGTCGAGCTGCCGATCGAGAGCCAACCGTTCCACGCCGACAGCGGCGATCCGCGCGTCGTCCTCGAGCGCGAGGTCACCCTGCAGGCCGGCGACACGCTCTACATCCCGCGCGGCTACCCGCACGCGGCCGCAACCAGCGCGGAGCGTTCGCTGCACCTCACGCTGGCGCTCTTGCCGGTGCGGATCGTCGACCTGCTCGACGCGCTGGTGCGCCTGGCCCCGCTGCAACACGTCGAGCTGCGGCGTTCGTTGGGCGTCGACTGGCTCGATGCGCCCGACTTCGCCGCTCGCTTCCGCGAGGCGGCGGTGCTGCGCTTCGCCGCGGCGTGCACGCCGAACGTCCTGAACGCCGCGCGTGACCTGCTCGCAAACGACCTCTTCGCGCTCACGCGTACCGATGCCGGCGGGATCTTCGAACAGGTCGCGCGGGTCGCCGAGCTGCCGCCGGAGACGGTGGTGCAGCTGCGCGAGGGGATGCCGTATCACGCCCGCGTGCAGCCGAACAGCTTCGAGCTGCTGCTGCCGGGGAAGTCGATCGGCTACCCGGTGCCGTGCGCGGCCGCGCTGCAACGGCTCGAGCGCGGACCGGCACGCGTCGCCGAACTCGACGCCCTGGCGGGCGCCGGCACCGGGCGCGCGTTCGCCAAAGCGCTGGTCCTCGAAGGGCTCGCGACGATTACGGAGTGAGGCCGAGCGCGACCATCATGCGGTAACCGACGTCGAGCGCGCGTTCGTCGACGTCGAAGCGGGCGTTGTGGTGCGGGAACGAGGTCGATTCGCCGCCGCGCGCGCCGACGATGAAGTACGCGCCCGGCCGTTCTTCCTGCAT
>JBEKAU010000431.1:0-3110 GCA_050015755.1 Vulcanimicrobiaceae bacterium
CGAATTTCCCAGCAAGACGAGAACTCATGGCCGCCGAGGTTCCGGTCCCGGAAGCCGTCCCCTTCGTGGCGCTGGGCGCCGGGCGGGTGGTACCGGTCAGACCGAGGAAATCCAGAGATATGATCGGGGGGTACCGAAGCGCGGACGATCTGCGCGTAGCGGTTGCTCAAGCGGCGCAGCAACTCCAGGCGCGACTAGAGCGCGAGCTCAAGGAGCGCCAACTCCCGATTCCGTTCGTGCGCGATGGCCGCGTCTACGCGCGAACGGTCGGCGATCGGCGAGCGGATCGATCCGGATAGAATCGCTCGCGAGATGAATTCTCGGTCGCCGGAAACGGCGTCGCTCCGTGCCGGTCGCGTGGCGCTAGCGCGTATTGCCGACATCCTAGCGGCGCGTGAAGATCTGACCGTTGAAGCCACGCTGGCGGGCCGTCAACCGCTCCGCCTCTTGCAGCATGCGCACGATCTCGGCTATCACGTCACCCTCGTCTTCGTTGGGACGTCGGACTTCCGATTGAACGTCAATCGGGTTGGTCGACGGGTCGCCGACGGAGGCCATGCGATCGACGCGGATGACATCGAGCGACGCTACACGAGGAGTCTCGACCACCTTCCAGAGGCTACTTCGCTCGCAGATACAGTGGCAGTTTTCGATAACTCGGGTGAACCGAAGGATTTACGCGTCATCTACGATCGCGACGAAAACGGCGAACGCGTCGCCGACGACGCACCCAGGTGGTTTACGTCTTCTCGGGTTCGTCGCGGAGGATCATGAGCGTGGACGTGCCGGTGGCGTAGACACGGCCTTTGGCGTCGACCAGTTTCGCTTCGGAGGTGGCGGTGCGGCGGCCGGCATGGACGACTTTTGCTTGCGCGAAGACCTTACCGGTCGCGACCGTCACCGGGCGGTGGAAGCGGGTCTGCAGGTCCATCGTCGTTGCAACCTGACCGGCGGGTAACAGCGACTGCACGGCGGTGCCCAGCGCGGTGTCCATCAGGGTCGTGATGATGCCGCCGTGGACCGAGCCGATCAGATTGTAGAACTCTTCCTTCGGCATCATGGCGTACGTGACGGCGCCGCGCTCGACCGACTCGAGGGTGAAGTCCATCCAGCGCGAGAGCGGCGTCGCCGGCGTCTCGCCGCTCCGCATGAGGTGCAGCGCGTCCAGGCCGTCCATCGAGCGAAAGACGTCTTGCGCGTGGGGATAGTCCTTTGCCGCAGGAACGCCGCCGTCGTGGTCGTTCTCGACGGTCGACATCAGGCGAGCGCCGCGGCGTGCGCCGCTTCGTGCTCCTCGAGGTATTTCTCGACTTCGATCGCCGCCTTGCAGCCTGAACCCGCAGCGGTGATGGCCTGTTTGTAGCGCACGTCGAACACGTCGCCGGCGACGAAGACACCGTCGACGTTGGTGCGCACGCCGTCGGCGCTGACGATATAGCCGGCGCCATCGAGATCGAGCTGTCCGCGGAAGATCGCCGTATTCGGGTCGTGGCCGATCGCGATGAACAGCGCGTCGGTCGGCAGCAGCGATTCCTCGCCCGTCACCAGGTTCTTCACGCGCAGCGCGCTGGTTGCGTCCTGGCCGACGACTTCTTCGACGGCGGAGTTCCAGATCACGTCGATCTTCGGGTGCGCCATTGCGCGATCGACCATGATCTTCGAGGCGCGGAACGAGCTGCGGCGATGCACGATCGTGACGCTGCTGCCGAAGCGGGTGAGGAAGATCGCCTCTTCCATCGCCGAGTCGCCGCCGCCGACGACGACGATCTTCTTCTCGCGGAAGAACGCGCCATCACAGGTCGCGCAGGTCGACACACCGCGCCCTCGCAGCCGCGCTTCGCCCGGGACGTCGAGCCAGCGCGCGCTCGCGCCGGTCGCGACGATCACCGTGTCGGCGGTGTAGGTCTCCTCGTCGGTGCGCAGGACGAAGGGCCGCACGCCGAAATCGACCGAGGTCACGTCGACGTTGTGGATCACCGATCCGAACCGCTCGGCCTGGGCGCGGAACGCCTCCATCAGGTCCGGGCCGAGGATCCCATCGGCGAAGCCGGGGTAATTCTCGACCTCGGTGGTCAGCATCAGCTGGCCGCCGTACATATGGCCGGCGAAGACGAGCGGGGCCAGGTTGGCGCGGCCGGCGTAAATCGCCGCGGTGAGGCCGGCCGGGCCGGAGCCGATCACGGCGACCTTGGCGTGGGTGGGGGCGGACATGTCGCTCTCTTCAACCCCTCCCCGGTTGCGTCCGGTTCGGGCGCCCGTCAGCGCAGGACGTGGGCCCGGGCGGGCGCCTGGACGACATAGTCGTGGGCCGCCCGCTCGATCGTATCGTCGAGCGGTGCCAGCGCGCCGGCGAGCCCGCGGCGGGCCAGCGCCCGGGCGATCAGCCAGTCCGTGAGGGCCGGATTGCGGGGCAGCAGCGCCCCGTGGAGGTAGGTGCCGATGACGTTGCGGTGCCAGGCGCCGGCGGTCCGGTCATCGCCGTTGTTGCCGTAGCCCTTCACGACCCGAGCCAGCGGCTGCGCCTCGCCCAGGAACGTCCGGCCGCCGTGATTCTCGAACCCGACCAGTTGCTCGCCGACGAGTCCCGGCAAGAGCGACTCCCAGATCGCATCGCCGACGAAGCGGATTCCGTGCGACTCGGTGACCACGTCGAGGATCCCGCCCCCCGGCAACTCGCGGCCCGCCGGCGTCACGTAGGCCCGGCCCAAGAGCTGGTAGCCGGCGCAGACGCCGAGCACCGCAAGATCTTGCGCGACCAGCTGCCGCAGCGGCTCGGCTTTGGTCGCGACGAAGTCGTCGTGGATGCGCTCTTGTTCGAGATCCTGACCGCCGCCGATGAACGCGATGTCGACCTCGTCGAGCGCGGGTGCGGGACCTTTGCCGATACGGACGACACGCACGTCGAAGCCACGCCATTGCAGACGCCGCGTGAGCGCGATGACGTTGCCGCGATCACCGTAGACGTTGAGATAGTCGGCGTAGAGCCAACCGATGACGATGGTGTTCATCGCGACCAATAGTTCGCGGCCAGACCGTCGTTCTGCAAACGCGCCCGCACCTGCATCATCGCGGTGTAGGTGCACATCATGACCAGCGGCAGTTCGCTGGGC
>JBEKAU010000432.1:0-3073 GCA_050015755.1 Vulcanimicrobiaceae bacterium
CGGCGCACCGGTGTACGGCGGCGCGTACTCGAGCACTTTATTGTTGGTCTCGCTGGCGAGGAACATGGTCTGCACGTCGTTCTTGACCGTGAACGTCGCGCTGCACACCGCGCCGGAGAGCGCACAGGTGCCATCACCATAGGCCGCCGTCACCGAGAAGACCTCGGTCGTCCCGTTCGTCCCGGGCGGCGTCAACGTCGCCGTATTCGGGGCGGTCGTCGTCGGGTTCGCGATCGTGAACCCGCTCCCGCTCACCGAAGCTACGGTGAACGTCGGTGAGCCGGGACCGACGATCACGTTCCCATCCGGATCCAACGCCTCGACGACCAGCGGCTGCGCGACGAGGCCGTAGAGCGTGAAGCCGGCGCTCTGCGAGCCGTGCACGGCAAGCGCGCTGCCGATCACCTGCACGGAAGCCGGAATGCCCGAGAGCGTCAGCGCGACCGTGTTCGTCTGACCCTCCGCGATCGTGAAGTCGACGAGCTGTCCGTGCGAGAGTTCGGTCGCGCTCGCGTCGGCGGTCGAGATCGAGGCGTCGTACGAACCGGGAGCGAGTGTGATCGAGAGCGTGCACACCGTCGAAGCCAGCGTCGAACTGCATCCGCTCGATGTCGTCGTCAGTGAGACGGTCTCACTCACCACGCTCACCGCGCCGGGATCCGTCACGACGTTCACCGTCATGCTCGTGGTCGCCGGTGAGACGTAGCGCGGCATGCGCCGTGCGCTCGCCGTCCCGGTCGCCTTCGGCACCGCGATCGTGAAACGCACGGTCCCGCGTTCATGGCCGGCCGGCTGTACCGCGCTGACCGGCACCGCGTTGCCAGAGCCGCCGCCGCAGCCTGCAAACAACGACGTGAGAACGAAAGCCGCGGTCCGGCAAGAGAACGATGCGAACCGCATCGTTACCTCGTTGCAATGGAGGCGGTCGAATCCCGCCAACCCGAGCGAGGGCTAGGGGGTGAAGCCGGCTCGCCGATGTACCGAGGCGAGTGGGGATGTCGAGAACGCAGCGCGCGATCGTCCTGGTCGCGCTCGCGCAATTGGCGATCGGCGCGGCGGCGATCTTCGCACGCTTCGCGCTGGTTACGGGCGGCCCGCTGGCGATCTCGGCGGCCAGGCTCGGTTTGGCGGCCATCCCAATCGTCGCGCTCGCGGCGGCACGGGGACGGCTGCGGCGAATCGACGGGCGGACCGAGTGGCGGCTGGTCCTCGCCGGACTCGTGCTCGCGCTGCACTTCGCGACCTGGATCTCCTCGCTGCGCTTCGCCTCGGTCGCGATCTCGACGCTGTTGGTGTGTTCGGTCCCGGTCTGGACGGAGATCATCGAAGCGCTGCGCCGCCGGCGTATCGATCCGATCGCGAGCGCCAGCATCATCGGCGCGCTGCTGGGTGTCGCGATCGTCGTCGGTGCGCCCGATCGCGCCAATACACCACTGGGGATCGTGCTCGCGCTGATCGGCGCGCTCGCCTTCGCCACCTATCTCTTACTCGTGCGCGGCACCGATGCGCGCTACGACACCCTCGCCGTCATCGCGCGCACGTATCCGCTCGCTGCGCTCACGCTTGCCCTCGCAGCGCTGGCGCTGCACGATCCGCTGCCGGCGGCGGGCGATTGGCGCGGCTGGGGCGGCATTCTCGCGATGGCGCTCGTCTCGCAGCTGTTCGGCCACACTGCGCTCAACGCGGCGGTCCGCGTCCTCTCGGCGACGTTCGTCGCCACGATGACGCTGCTCGAGCCGGTGTTGGCGGCACTGCTCGCGGCGTGGTTGTTCGGCGAGCGGCTCAGCGCACTGACCGCCGTCGGGGCGCTGCTGATCCTCGCGGCGATCGCACTGGCGATTCGCGGACTGCCGGCTTCCGGGGAAACAGCCTCACTATGAACTATCGCGTCATCGCCGACGAGGCAGGCCTGACCACGTACGCGCTGATCTTCGACGAGGGCGACGAAGCCGTCGCCGAGATTCGACGCTTCTCGCGTGAGACGAAGGTCGACGGCGCCTCGTTCACCGGCATCGGTGCCGGCTCGCGCGCGGTGGTCGGCTGGTTCGACTTCGGCCGCAAGGCCTACGATCCGATCTCGATCGACGAGCAGGTGGAGTTGCTCTCGCTGCTCGGTGACATCGCGACGCTGCCGGACGGCCAGGCCCAGGTCCACGCCCACGTCGTCCTCGGGCGGCATGACGGTTCCACCCGGGGCGGGCATCTGCTGGAATTCCACGTGAGGCCGACCCTCGAGCTGATCGTGACGGAGACGCCGACCCATTTGCGCAAGCGTGCTCTCCCCGGGCTACCCGTCGCGACGATCCGATTGGACGAATCAGGTTGACGGAATTCGATATATCGCGTACTATCGCGGCGTGACTGCTCCGGGAGCGCGCCCGTGAGGGAACGCAAGACCTCGCCGTTCCTCATCAGCTTGACGGTCATGCTCGGCATGATCATGGCGATCATCGACGCGACGATCGTCAACGTTGCGCTGCCGACGGTCGCCGGCAACCTCGGCGCCTCCGTCGACGATGCGGCCTGGATCGCCACCGGCTACATCCTGGCCAGCGTGATCACGATGCCGCTCAACGGCTGGCTGACCGCGTATTTCGGCCGCAAGCGCTTCTACGCCGGCTGCATCTTGATCTTCACCATCTCCTCGGTGCTGTGCGGGACGGCGACCAACATCTGGCAGCTCGTCTTCTATCGCGTCATCCAAGGTTTCGGCGGCGGCGCGCTGCAGCCGACCGCGCAAGCGATCATGTTCGAGACGTTCCCGCCCGCCCAGCGCGGCAGCGCGATGGCGATCTTCGGCCTGGGCGCGATGGTGGGTCCCGCCCTCGGACCGATCCTGGGCGGTTACATCATCGACAACGCCTCGTGGCCACTGATCTTCTACATCAACCTGCCGATCGGGATCGCCGCGTTCCTGATGACGAATGCGTTTCTGCCCAACCCGCACTACCTCAACAAGCCCAAGGGCGGGATCGACTGGCTCGGCCTGGGGCTGCTCTCGACCGGACTTGCCTCGCTGCAATACGTGCTCGAGCGCGGACAGCATGACGACTGGTGGAGCTCCGATGCGATC
>JBEKAU010000433.1:0-3070 GCA_050015755.1 Vulcanimicrobiaceae bacterium
GCCCACGTCGCCCTCGCGTTGCGCGTCCCGGCGGGTGCGGGTGCGGACGCGATCCTCGTGCGCGTCGCGGAGCACGCCCTCACGCTGCCGTATGAACCCGAGCCGAGCCACGATTTGCGCGCGCACCTCTGCGCGGCGCCGGCAGCGGTGACACCGGGCGAACCGTTCGACCTGGTGGTCGAGCTGCACAACGCCGGTGACTACCCGGCGCGTCCGGCCTTTGACGTGCCGGCGCCGTGGCTGCTGGTCGACCACGACCGCGGCCCCAAGCCGCTCGCGTGCGGCGCGACCGCGCGCGTGCGAGTGCGCATTCGTTTGAACGAACCGCGCGAGGACGGTGAGCAGCTCACGCTGACGCTCAGCTGCGGCGAGGGCGCGGCGGTGAAGGCGCTCACCGTGACGCTGCTCGTGCGCGATCGCGCCTGGCTGGCACTCGACGATGTCCCGGAGTGCGTCGACGAGGTCGTGCGGTACGTCGTTCGGCACGTCGGCACGACGCCGGCCCGTGCGCTCGTTGCGCGCTTCGGGGCGGACGTGCTCCCGCTCGAGGATCTCATGCCCGGCGCACGTACGACGCTGTCGGTCCCGACCGCGCTCGCGCGCGGCGGCGGGTGGCTCGCGGTCGGCACGCGCGAGGTGCTGCTGCTCCCCTCGCCGGCGGGCCGGCCGCCGGCCCGCGCCACGGTAACGCTCGACGCACCGCCGGCGATCCGCGCGGGCACGCCGTTCGCATGGTCGTGTTCGACGCACGCGCAGGACGACGTCGACGCACTCTGTTTGCGCCTGCTCGAGCCGCCGGGCCTCGCGTACGTGCCGGGCTCGACGGTGCTGGACGGCGTTGCGCTGCTCGATTGCGGCGCGCGCTCACCGCTGGCCGGAAGCGGATTACTGGTGCGCGGACTGCACGCCGGCACGACCCTCGCCGTCCACTGCGCGTTCGTCGCCGCGCGCACGGAGCCGCTGACGCTGGCCGTTGCCCTGGACGTCGACGGCGAGGAACGCGAGCCGATCACGCAGGTGATCGCCGCGACCGCCCCCGATGCGCTCATCGCGCGGCCGGCGACCCTGCCGTATCACGTCGAAGCGTGCGCGCTGTCACCGGCAACGGAACCGCCTGCAGCGGAGATTCCCGACCTGCCACCGGTCGCACGGCTCACGGCACACACGCTGAGCTGCCGCTTCGACGAGCAACGGCGGGCGCTGCTGGCGCGTGCACTGCGGGGCACCCGTGCGGCCGGCTTGGCGGGAGCGCTGCTGCCCCTGCGCGCGCTCTTCCCCGACGCGGAGTCCTCGGGCGATGTGACCATTCGCGGTGCGCTCGACGATGCGGGTGCGGCGCTGGCCGACGTGTTCGATCGCCTCTACGTCAAGCTGCGCATCCCGGGCTTCGAAGCCGCCGCCGAGGACCTCGAGGATGCGCCGCTGCGGGCTGCGCTCACCACGCTCTGCGCGCGGCTCTCGTCGGCCGCGCCGACGGCGAGCATGGGCGAAGACGCCGAGGTGGCGCTGTCCGGTGATGCGTTGCGCGCCGCGTGCGATGCGCTCGACCATGCACCGCACGGCGCGCCCGCGATCGTGCGGTTGCTCTTGGCGCTGGTGCCGGACCGTTGCGAGGACGCGCTGCTCGGCGCAGCGCTGGCACGTTGGACCCGCGCGGCGCGCGCGGCCCTCGAGGACGCCGCTGCCGACGGACGACGCGCCTACGACGACGCGCTTGCGCACGCACCGCTCGACGAGACACTCGACGATGCGCGTGCCGGCCTGCTCGCCGCGTTGCGCGCGAACGTCGTGCTCGCCGGTGCGCCGGCATGATGCTCGCGCTGCCGACTGCGCTCGCACTCGCCGGCACGGCGGTCGCGGCGTTTGCGATCCTCGCGCCGCGCAAGCTGCCCGCGGTGCCCTTGCCGGCCGCTGGGTTTGCGGCACCGGCATCGATCGCCGGCGATTCGTGGTCGCCGATGGTGGACGTGGTCGCGATGGAACCGATGGTGTCTGCGCCGCTCGCGGAGCCGGTCGCAGCGTGGCCGTTGCTCGTCGATCCGGCCGCCGCCGGCGCCGATGCGGTCGTCCGCGGCGCGCTCGTCGACGCGCTGGGCACGGTCGATGCGCCGTGGGCGCGGGCGCTGCTCGAGCGCGCACGCGAGGACGAGCCGGATCCCGCCGTGCGGGCGGCGATCCGGCTGCGCCTGGGAGGGTAGGCTACGTGCGCTCGTACAGGCCGAGCAGCTCACCCGAGGCGAGCACGTGCGCATTCGAGACGAACTTGAACTTCGCATAGCTCGTCGTCTTGTCCAGGCCGAGCGTCGGTACGTCGAGCGCATAGACGACGAAGTGGTAGTGGTGCACGCCGTGGCCCACCGGCGGGCACGGTCCGCCGTAGACCTGCATCCCGAAGTCGCTGGTCCCGCTGGTCGCGCCGACGCCGGCATCGGGATGCGCGCCGGCACCTTCGCCAAGCGACGTCGTCGTGGCGGGGATGTCGAACAGCACCCAGTGCACGAAGCCGACGCCGGTCGGCGCATCGGGATCCCAACAGGTGATCGCGTAGGACTTCGTCCCGGCCGGTCCCGGCGTCCAGGACAGCTGCGGGCTCAGGTTGTCGCCGGTGCATCCGAAATCGGAAAACACGGCGGAATTGGGGATCGTCTTTCCTTCACCGAACGTCGTACTCGTGACGGTGAGCTTCGTCTTCGTCTCCATGAGCCCGAGTGTACCCGAAACAGATGACGCATGGATGAGGTAGAACAGCGCGTGCTCGCGTTGCCTCGTCTCCGCGCCGGCGCCGTGATCGCGCTGGCAGCGGTGTTCACCGGCTGCTCCGGGCCGGTGTCGACCGCCGGCACCACCGCGCAGCCCTGTCCGGTCGTCGCCGCCTCGAATCTGGTCTACCCGGCGCCCGGCGCGAGCGATCTGACCGATGCGCTGGGCAGCATCATCGTCTCGGGTCCGGTGACCGGCATTGTCCTCACCCCCGAGAGCACCGGCACCACCCTGACGTCGTCGACCCGCGTCGCGCTGCCCGCCAGCATTCCGAGTCCGAGCGTCGAGCCGGTCAACTGGGAGACGGCCT
>JBEKAU010000434.1:0-3046 GCA_050015755.1 Vulcanimicrobiaceae bacterium
GCCAGCCGGCGGGCGGGACGCGCACGATCTGCGAGCCGACCAGCATCCAAATCAGATAGAGCACGCCCAGCACGACGAACGTCGGCGCGACGCCGACCGACGTCGCGCCGCCGAATTGCTTCATCAGCAAGACCGAGAGCGGCGATGCGATGAGGGCCGCCCCGCCGAAGCCCATGATCGCCGTTCCGGTCGCAAGACCGGGACGATCGGGGAACCACTTGATCAGCGTCGAGACGGGCGAGATGTAGCCGATGCCCAAGCCCCAGCCACCGATCACGCCGTATCCGAGATAGAGCAGCCAGAGCTGGTGCACCTGGACGCCGATCGCCGAGACGAAGAAGCCGGCCGCAAATGCGATCGCGGCGTAGAACATCGCCATGCGCGGGCCGACGCGCTCCATCCAGCGGCCGAAGAGCGCCGATGAGATTCCGAGCACGGCAATCGCAACGCTGAAGATCCAGCCGAGGTCGGGGATCGTCCAGTCGCCGGCGGCCGGCGCGGTGATGCCGATCGCCTGGCTCAGCGGCTTGTTGAAGACGCTGAACGCGTACACTTCACCGATGCACAGGTGAGTGCACAGCGCCGCCGGCGGGACGAGCCAACGATTGAACCCGGGGCCGGCGATGGAGCGGGAGCGGTCGAGGAAGTTGGTAGCCAAGTCCTCTCCTCCGCGTCGCGAAACGACGCAAGCGACGAATTGTCACGGCAGTCGTACGTGCGAAAGACGCTTCTACCCTGCGAGGCCACGGTTGCAGGTATTTTCCCGGGGATCGGGCTCAGTCGCGCACGACCTCGGCGTCGAAGCCTCGCTCGCGGATCGCCGTGAGCACCCCGCCCAGATCCTCGGGACGCTCCAGCTCCACGGTCAGGTCGAGTTCGGCGACCTTGGCCGGGACAGTGCCCAGAACGCGGTGGTGGGCGACGTCGAGCACGTTGATCCGGGCGTCGGCGATCGCGCCGGCGACGCTGGCGAGCTCCCCCGGTTTGTCGACCATCCGCACCCGGATCCGGACGACCCGGCCGGCGCGCAACCGCGAGCGGACGATGACCGAGGCCAGGGTCCCGAGGTCAATGTTGCCGCCGCACAGCACGATCCCGACCCGCGCGCCGGCGAACCGCTCGGGCCGCATCTGCAGGGCCGCGACGCCGGCGGCGCCGGCGCCTTCGACAACCAGCTTCTCTTCTTCCAGCAGGGTGGCGATGGCGGTCTCGACGGCCGGCTCGCCGACCAGGATCGTCTCGCCGACCGCCTCGCCGACGACGGCCAGCGGCAGCGCGCCCAGGTGCGCGACCGCGATCCCCTCGGCGATCGTCACCCCGCCGGGGACCGGCGCGCCGTCGCGCGCCGCGGCCAGCGAGGGATAGGCATCGCTCTGGACCGCGACCACCCTCGCCTCGGAGCCGGCGACGGCCAGGGCGAGCACCGCGCCGGCGATCAGCCCGCCGCCGCCGACCGGGACGAGCAACGCGTCGAGCGGGCCGGCGTCCTCGAGCATCTCGAGGATCGCCGTTCCTTGGCCGGCGATGACGTCGGCGTCGTCGTACGGATGCACCAGCACCGCGCCGCCGCGTTCCGCCAGCGCGTGCGCGTGGGCCGCCGCCTCGGCGAACGTCGCGCCGACCAGCACGACCTCGGCGCCGAAGTCGCGCGTGCGGCGGACCTTGAGCAGTGGGGTGTGCTCCGGCATGACTACCGTGGTGCGCAGCCCGAGCCGCGCGCCGTGGTAGGCGACGGCCTGACCGTGATTGCCGGCCGACATCGTCACCACGCCCCGGCCGCGCGCGGCGTCCTCGTGCGCGAGCAACGCGTTGAGTGCGCCGCGTTCTTTGTACGCGCCGGTGACCTGGCGGTTCTCGAGCTTGAGGAATACCTCGCCGCCGATCGCCTCCGAGAGGACCCGCGAGCGCGCGGTGGGCGTGTGAAGCACGCCGCCGCGGATGCGGTCGGCGGCGGCACGTACGGCGGCGGGACGGAGCGGGAGGGCGCTGGTCATCGGAGGCCTTTCGGGCGCGGCAGCGGCGAACAACAAAAAGCCCCTCGGCCGAATCCGGCGAGGGGCTTGCACGTCTGCGATCGTCGTTCGTCTACGCGGAAGCTGCTCGTCGGCTCGGAAGAGCCGCGATAATCTGCGAAGCGAACGAAATCGAAAACGGAGCGAACATCGGTGAGGCGTTGTGTATCACGCGCGCGCGGATGCTGTCAAGCACGTGTTACAGTCCGACCGTTCGGTCGGGGAATCCCGCGACGTCGATGTAGCGTTCGCCCCCGGCGCGTTGCCAGCGCACGACGGTGACGACGCCGTCGGCGCCCGGCTGCGGCGAGCGTTCCTCGCCGCGCGTCACGTCCGGCATCGCGCCGCCCGGCATCGCTTCGGTGAAGACGCGTCCGAGCAGCGTGCCCTTTGCGGCGTGGATGACGTCGACGCCGAGGATGCGCGCGATCGTCATGCCGACGTCGGCGTTGGAGACCGGAGCCTCGTCGACGTAACCGCTCTTGAAATCAGGCCCGATCGCAGCGGTGAAGTTGCCGGTGTCGGCGCGGCTGAACGAGCCGTGCATCCCTTGGCCCATCTGCAGCGTCGTGTCGGCGATCTCGGCGGTGCAGCGCAGCGGGCGATCGCAGCCGGTCGCAAACGAACGGAATCCGACCGCGATGGCCGGATGCGGGGTCACCGCTTTGCCTTCGAGCGAGACCGCGCTCTCGGGCAGCGTTCCGGGGAACGCACCCAGCCGCGAGTCGACGAACAATCCGCTCACGTAGTCCTGATGTTCGAGGAACGGCACGATCTGCTGCGCGAGTTGCGCCGCGTCGGCTTGCGGCAAATAGATGAGATCGCTCCCGCCGTTGGCGGCGACGACGACTTCCGGTTCGGTGTTGGTGCCGCCGATCAGCCCGTCGCCGTGACTGGGATATTTGTGTTCCAAATCAGGGTGAACGGTGGCGTCGTTGGCGTCGGGATCGCTCAGGCGCATGTGCAAGAACTGCGCGAGGTCGAGCGCGAGGAAGCCCGGCGGCAGTTGGCCGGCCGGCACACCGGTCAGCGTG
>JBEKAU010000435.1:0-3040 GCA_050015755.1 Vulcanimicrobiaceae bacterium
CGCGGTACGGTCGCGCGCCGACTTGACGGCCGAGATCGCGCACCTGCACCAGACCGGCGCCGACGTCGGGTTCTCGCTCTCGCCGACGCAAGACTTCAAGAACTCGAGCTCGGTCATCGCGGAGATCGATCAGAGCGGGATCGGACTGCCCGAACGCGACTACTATGTGCGCTCCGACAAAGCGTCGCGCGTGTTGCGCGGCCAGTACGTCGCCCACGTCGCCAAGATGCTCGCGCTCTCAGGAGATGCCACGGCAACCGCCGATGCGAGCGCGATCTTGGCCTTCGAGACGCAGCTCGCGCGCGGCTCCTTGCCGGCGGCCGACTTACGCGATCCGGCGGCGGTCTATCACCCGCTGCGCGCACCGGCCGTCGCGGCGCTGATGCCGCACTTCGCCTTCGCCTCATACCTGCGCGCGACCGGCGTGCCGGCGCGCGGCGTCATCAACGTCGCCGAGCCGCACTTCGTGACCGCGTTCGACGCGCTGCTCGCGAGCGCGCCGCTCGCGACCTGGCGCGCGTATCTGCGCTGGCGGCTGCTCGACGCCGATGCGACCGCGCTCCCGGCCCGCTTCGATGCGGAGAACTTCGCCTTCCGCGGACGCATCCTGAGCGGGACGACGCAGCAGCTGCCGCGCTGGAAGCGCTGCGTCGAGGTGACCAACACGTACCTGGGGATGGCCGTCGGCCAAGCCTACGTCGCCAGCGCCTTCTCGCCGGAAGCGAAGGCGCACGCGCTCGACATGACGCTGCGCATCAAGCGTGCGTACCGTGCGGAACTCGAGAACCTGACGTGGATGACGCCGCCGACGAAGCGCTACGCGCTCGCGAAGCTTGCCGCGATGGGGCTCAAAGTCGGCTATCCCGACAAATGGCGCAGCTACGCGGGCTACGTGCTCACGCCGAACGCCTACCTCGCCAACGTCGTGCGCGGTCGCGCGTTCGACTATCACTATCAAGTCCGCAAGATCGGCCGGCCGCTCGACCGCAGCGAGTGGGGGATGACACCGCAGACCGTCAACGCCTACGACGACATCCAGCGCAACGAGATCGTGCTGCCGGCCGCGCAGTTGCAGCGGCCGTTCTTCGATCCGGCGGCCGACGATGCGGCCAACCTCGGCGCGACCGGTGCCGGAACGGTCGGCCACGAGATGACGCATGGGTTCGACGACGAGGGCCACAAGTTCGACCTGCACGGCAACGTGCGCAACTGGTGGACGCCGGCGGACCTGGCGAACTTCACCAGCCGCGCAAACTGCGTCATTCACCAATTCGATCGCACCGTCGCGATCGGCGAGGTGCATTACCAAGGAAAGCTCGTCGCCGGTGAGGCGATCGCGGACCTGGGTGGAACCGTGATCGGTTACCGCGCGCTGGAGGACTCGCTCGGCACGGCACCGCGCACGCAGGTCGACGGGTTCACCCCCGAGCAGCGCTACTTCTTGGCGTTCGCGCAGTCCTGGGCCGAGAGTGTGCGGCCCGAAGCGGCACGCACCCAAGCGCTGACCGATCCGCACCCGCTGCCGAAGGATCGGGTCGAGCAGACCGTCGCCAACGTGCCGGGCTGGTACGAGGCGTTCGACTGCCCGAAGCCGCCCAAGCCCGTCTGCACGGTCTGGTGAAGGCGGCCGGGCGGCGTCGAATGCGCGGCCAGGCAAGCACGCAATTGAGCTAGAATTCGAAGGCGGTGGAAGGTGAACCGCCTGTACGCGGTGGCAGCGGCGAGGGTCCGGCGGCTGAAGGCTTAGTTGAAGCGTTTCGCCGGCGGTTGCTCGCCGCACTGAACGACGCTGGGCGAAACAACCCGTTCCTGTATTTTCGCGAAACCGCAACGACGCGGTTCCTTACGCCGCGTCTCGGTCGGCCGTACGTCGATGCGTTGCTTACGGGTAAGATCGTTCGTCGGCCGGACTTTGAGCTGCCGACGAAGAGCACGAACGCGATCGACGTCACACCGTCGCCGGTACCCACAAGGAACCGTGGCGTGCACGCGACGCGGAGTCAACCGCCGATAGATCCGTTGATGCGACGCCTCCGCTCGATTAGAGATCGAGCTGCGGAACTCGAAGAAGAGCGGGGCGTTCAGACGCTCTTCGCAGCGTTCGGAATGGTTTCGTGGCCAGCTGACGATGGAGGCCGGGCACCGCGTGCCCCGATTGTCCTGCTGCCGATTAGGGTGATCCGCGATCCATACGTCGCGGATGACCTCGCCGTCCGCCGCGGTGAAGATGCGGAAATCATCGTAAACCGGAGTCTAACCTCGGTGGCCGCGCCGGAGATCGTACGCTTGGCTGCGCAACGGCTAGCCGCGGAGGGCGTGGAAGATGCCCTCGCGGCGATCAGCATGATGCGATCGCTTGTAAGTGAGGCTCCGACTGTTAGCGTGGACGACGCTACTGCGCTGGGCATCTTCAACTTTGCATACTTCGCGATGATCGAGGACCTCGATCACTCGCAGGAATTGATGGAGCAGCACCCGCTCGTGCGAGCACTAGCCGGCGATTCAGATGCTCAGGCGCAGCTCCGTACTGCAGTTGATGAGGTCGACCTACAAGAGGTCGATGAACTCGACCAGATCGAGCCATCGAACGAGCCCTTTCCCCTCGACGCTGATCCGTGGCAGGCGCAAGCGGTGCATTCGATCATTCAGGGCGAAGGACACGCAGTCGTCGATGGACCACCAGGAACGGGCAAGTCGCAGACGATCGCGAATCTCATAGGCGCGCTTGTTGAGCGCGGCCAGTCGGTCCTCTTCGTTGCTGAGAAGCGTGCCGCGCTTGATGTCGTTGGCCGCCGACTAGCCGAGGCTGGTTTGGGCGAACTTGTCCTTGACTTGCATGGCAATCAGGTGACGCGCACTAAGGTCTTCCGTCAACTGCGTTCGGCCCAAAAACGGTTGATGGACGCACAGCCCGTGTTTTCCGGCGCTGATGAGGAACTCACGCGCGTGCGCGAAAGACTGAATGAGCATCGCGCGTTCATGCATGGGGACATTCCGGGGGCCTGTTCGAGCCCATATGACTTGCTCGGAGCGCGTGCTC
>JBEKAU010000436.1:0-3037 GCA_050015755.1 Vulcanimicrobiaceae bacterium
GATCGCCGCCGCGCGCCGCTTCGCGCACAACGCGCCGGTCGTCGTCGCGTTCCAACCGCACCGCTACAGCCGCACGACGTACCTCAAAGACGACTTCGCGGCGGCGCTCAGTGGCGCCGATCACGTCGTGCTGGCGCCGATCTATGCGGCCTCGGAAGCGCCGATCCCCGGGGTCTCGTCGCGCTCGATCGGCGAGCCGCTCGCCGCGGCCGGGACACCAGTCACCTACGTCGACGACGTCGAAGCGCTGCTCGAGGCAATCCCGCGCGAGGCACCCGACGGCGCGCTCGTGCTGATGCTCGGGGCCGGCTCGATCTCGGGGGTTGCGCACCGGCTGGGCGAACGCGTCGGCACCGCCCTCGCGCGGTGAAAACGGTCGCGCTGCTCGACGAGCGCGATCGCGAGGCGTTGCGCTCCCACTTCGGCGCGCGCGCGCAATTCGACGCGCCGCTCGCCGCGTACACGTGGTGGAAGATCGGCGGACCCGCCGATGCATTGCTCGACGTCGAGACGACCGACGAGCTGGCGTTCGTGCTCGCACACGTGCGACGCCGCCGGCTGCCGATGTTCGTCCTGGGCGCCGGTTCGAATCTGCTGATCGGTGACGGCGGGATCCGCGGCGTCGTGTTGCGGCTGGGCGGTGCGTTCGCCGCGCTCGACGTGCGCGCCGAGGGTGATGCGGTGACCGCCGAGGCGGGCGGGAGCGCATCGCTGGCGCTGCTGTGCGCGCAGGTCGCGAGCCTGGGCGGCGATGGGGTCGACGGCCTGGCCGGCATCCCGGCCACCGTCGGCGGGGCGGTTCGGATGAACGCCGGGACCGATCGGGAGATCGGCGAGTTCGCCCGCGAGGTGGTCGTCCAAACGCCGGTCCGTCCGGAGCCGCACCCGATCCCGGTCGGCTGGAAGTACCGCGAGACCTCGATCCCCCGCGATGCGATCGTCGCCCGGGTCGGTCTGCGCTTCGAGCGCGGCGATCCGGCCGCGGTCCGCGAGCGGCTGCAGACCCGCCTCGTGCGGCGCAAGGCAACCCAGCCGGTCGCGATCCCCAACTCCGGCTCGTGCTTCCGCAACCCACCCGGGGATCACGCCGGTCGGCTGATTGAGGCGGTCGGGGCCAAGGGCTGGCGCGAAGGCGGGGCCGAAGTGTCCCCCCTGCACGCCAACTTCATCGTCAACACGGGCGGCGCGTCGGCATGCGACGTCGCGACGCTCCTGGCGCGGGTGCGCCGGGCAGTCGACGAACGGTTCGGTGTCGCGCTCCACCTCGAAGTCCACCTCGTCGGAGAGTTCACAGCCAACTGATGCCACTGCGAGTCGCTGTCGTCATGGGCGGACCGAGCGCGGAACGCGAGATCTCGATCTCGAGCGGGATGGGTGTCATGCGCGCCCTCGGCGCGCTCGGATACGATGCGCGTTCGCTCGATTTCGACGCGCGCTTCGTCGACGCGATCCGCGAGATCGCGCCCGAGGTCGTCTTCAACGCGTTGCACGGCCCCGGCGGCGAGGACGGTCAGATCCAAGGGATCCTCGACTGGCTCGGCATCCCGTACACCGGCAGCGGTCTGTGTGCGTGCGCGCTCGCGATGGACAAGCACCTCACGAAAAAGTTGCTGGCCGCCGAAGGCCTGCCGACGCCGGCGTGGGACGTCTTCGATCTCACCGGCGGCACGCTGCCGCTGCTGCCGGGTTCGCTGAATCTGCCGCTGGTCGTCAAGCCGCGCTCCAGCGGGTCGAGCGCGGGCGTGTCGATCGTGCGCACGCACGAGGCGTGGTCGAAAGCGATGATCGAGGCCGCGGAACGCACGCCCGAAGTGCTGGCGGAAGAGTATGTGGCCGGACGCGAGTTCTCGTGCGGTGTGCTCGGTGAAGAAGCGTTGCCGGTCGTCGAGATCGTCTCGACCGACGAGTTCTACAGTTACGAGGCCAAGTACAAGCCCGGCGGTTCGCGCCATCTCGTCCCGGCGCCGATCGACCACGACCTGAGCGCACGCCTGCAAAATCTCGCGCTCACCGTGCATCGGATGCTCGGCCTGCGCGACGTCTCGCGCACCGACTTCATCGTCAGCAAGGAAGGCCGTCCGACGATCCTCGAGATCAACGCGCTCCCCGGGATGACGCCGACGAGCCTGGTCCCCGACGAAGCCGCGCAGATCGGCCTCTCCTACGAAGCGCTGGTCGACCGCCTCGTCCACTACGCCCTCGGCCGCCAACTCGAGTCGGCGGCGCCGTAAGCCAACGATGGACGCCGCGCCGCCACCCGGCGGCTGGACCGGCTACTGGCGAATCACGCGCGACGAGGACGCCGACGCGTACGGCGTGCAAGTGCAATTCGTGTTGCCGGACGGCAAATTCCACGATAAGCACGCGAGGGTCCCGCGTGGCGAGCCGCCGTTCACGCTGAGCCGCGATGTCGGTGTCGTGACGCTACACGGCGCGGTCGGCGATCGGTCGGGCGACGCGTCTTTTGTGCCCAATGCGTCGGCTGCAGAGCAATGGCACCAGCGCCTGGGTCGTGCGCTCACGCAGGATGAACTGCTCTGCAATGCGCTCTTCGAGGTATCGCTCGACTTCGATGCTGGATTCCGTGCGCTCTTCCCGGAGGCGACCTTGCAGGACGAGCTGGAGGCGTGCGTTTTTGGGGCGGACCTTGCGCTCGCCCGCGAAGTCGTCGCGACGAACGCGGACGCGGTACCTCGCGACGTCACGGTTGCCGCGATGCGTCGCATCCACGAGAAGGGCACGGCCTCACATCAGCGATCCTGACGGGCTCGCAACGTCGCGCTGTGAGCCGTATTCGCGGGCGTAGACGTACGTGAACTCGGCGCCCAATAAGAACAGATACGAGGAGTAGTAGAGCCACAGGAGGATCAGGATGACCGACGCCGCGCTGCCGTAGGTCCACGGCAGGTTCACCCGGTGGAGGTACTCGCCGATCACGAACTGCGCGAGCGAGAAGCCGACCGTCGTCGCGGCGGCGCCGATGCTCACGTCTTTCCACGTCAGCGAGGTGCCGGGCAGGAAGCGGAACAGGCCGGCG
>JBEKAU010000437.1:0-3036 GCA_050015755.1 Vulcanimicrobiaceae bacterium
GTCGGCAGCGATGCCGAAGGCGATCGCGTGCGCGAGCTGTTCGGGCAGATCGAGGTCGACACGCGCGGCGTGCTGACGCTGGGCGACCGGCCGACGACCCGCAAGACGCGCGTCGTCGCGCACAACCAGCAGGTCGTGCGCGCCGATTGGGGGTCGACCGCGACCCTGGATGACCTCGATCGCGCGCGGGTCGTCGACGCGGTCCGCGCCGCGGCGCACGACGCCGACGCAATCGTGCTCAGCGACTACGCCAAAGGGCTCTTGCACCGCGAGATCGTCGAAGCGTCGCTGGGCGCGCCGGTCGTCGTCGCCGACCCCAAGCCGCAGAACATCGGCGTGTTCGCCGGCGTGACGTGCATCGCGCCCAATGTGGGCGAAGCCGCCCGCGCCAGCGGCGTCGCGATCACCGATGCCGCCTCGCTGGAGCGCGCCGGTCGTGTGCTGTTGGCGGAGCTCGGCTGCCGCTACGTGCTCATCACGCGTGGCGAGCACGGCTGTCGCTGTTCGGTGCCGACGGTGAGCGCACCGACGTGCCGGCTGTTGCGCGCACGGTCTTCGACGTCTCGGGCGCCGGCGATACCGTCGTCGCCGTGTTGACCCTCGCGTTGGCTGCCGGCATCGCGGCCGACCTCGCGACGCAGTTGGCGAACTTCGCCGCCGGCGCGGTCGTCGAGAAGCTCGGCACCGCGACCGCGAGCCCGGCCGAGATCGTCGCGCTGATGGAGCATGCCAACGGTGGATGACGCGCTCTTCGCACCGCTGCTCTCGCTCGACGAGGCGCGCGCGTGGCGCGCGCAGCAGCGCGAGGCCGGGCACCTCGTCGTGACGACCAACGGCGTCTTCGATCTGCTCCACGCCGGCCACGTCGGCTACCTCGCCTGGGCGCGCGGGCAGGGCGATGCGCTGCTGCTGCTGCTCAACGCGGACGAGTCCGTGCGGATGCTCGGCAAAGGCCCCGATCGCCCGGTGGTCGGCTTCGAGGATCGTGCACGCGTTTTGGCGGCGCTGCGCAGCGTCGATGCCATCGTCGGCTTCGCCGAGCGCACGCCGGAAGTCGTGCTCGACGCGCTCGGCCCCGACATCCACGTCAAGAGCGCACAGTACCGGATCGAGGAACTGCCGGAGCGCTACGTCGTCGAAAAGCACGGCGGCCGCATCGTGCTGGCTCCCCACCAACCCGGCCGCAGCACGACGGATCTGCTCGCGCGCGTCCGCTCGCAGAGCTGACGCGCGATGCGCATCGCGATCACGGCGAACGGGCCGGGGGAGTTTGCTGGTTGGGTGCGGCCGCTCGCCGCGGCGCTGCGCGCGCGGGCACCGGAGACGGAGATCCACGTCATCGGCGTGCCCGACGACTACGCGACCGGGCAGGAAGCGGCGTACGTCGAGGCCCTCTTTCCGGGCGTGCGCGCGTATCCGCCGTCCGCCTACGTGCGGCTCGCGCTCGGGCGCGGCGTCGAGGGCTTGCCGCCGCGGGTCGACCGCGTGCAATATCTGGGTGGCGATCTGGCGCACGCCGTGCGCGTGCATGCGCGGCTGGGCGGAGTCGCAACCTCGTACAAATTCTCGCGCCGCGGCTACGCGCGCACCTTCGCCCGCGTGTTCGCGGTCGATGAGGCCAACCGCACGCAACTGCTCGGGTGGGGGACACCCGAGGAGCGGATCACGATCGTCGGCAATCTCGCGATCGACGGCGCGCTCGGTGAAGCCTCCGGCGCGTTCGGCGATCCGCCCAGCGACGCCGCCCGCGATGGCATCATGCTCTTTCCGGGGTCGCGCAAGCTCGAAATCGCAAACGTCTTTCCGCTCTTCATTCGGGTTGCGCTCAACCTGCGCCGGATGCTGCCCGACGTCCCGATCGCGTTCGCCGGCTCGCCGTTCGTCTCCGATGACGGACTGCGCGCGGCGCTCGCGCGCGGCGGACCCCACCCGCTCTCGTACGGCATCAGCGCCGAGCTGGTCGACGGCGCGATCGTCGCCGACGGCCGGCGCTTTCCGCTCGTGCGTGCGGCGATGCGCGCGGCGGCCCAGGCGCGCCTGGCCGTCTCGATCCCCGGCACCAAGGTCATCGAACTGGCGGCACTCGGTATTCCGGCCGTCGTCTGCACGCCGTTCAACGCGCCCGAACTGGCCGTCATCGGCGGCCCGTTGCAGTACGTCGGGAAACTGCCGCTGATCGGCACGCCGATCAAGCGCGCCGCGGCGCTCGCGGTCGCCAAACGCTTCACCCACTTCGCGCAGCCCAACATCGATGCCGGTCGCGAGCTCGATCGCGAGATCATCGGGACGCTGCTCCCCTCGCAAGTCGCGCACGTTGCGGTCGAGCGTTGGCAGGACCGGGCGTGGTGCACGCAGATCGGGGCCGAACTGCGCGCGCTCTACGCGGGACAAGCCGGCGCCGCGGAGCGGATGGCGCAGGCGCTGCTCGAACCGGTACGGGCATGATGTTCTCGGTCGTCATCGCGACGCGGAACCGCGCGCTGCTGCTGGAGGCCGCGCTCGGTTCGCTGCGCGCGCAGATCGCGCCGCCGCCGTTCGAGATCGTGGTCGCCGACAACGGCTCGACCGACGCGACCGCGGCGGTCGCCCGGGCGCACGGCGCGCACTACGTCTACGTCGAGGAACCCAATCGCGGCAAGGCGCGCAACGCCGGGATCGCCCTGGCGAGCGGGGACCACGTGCTATTCGTCGACGACGACGTCGTGCTGCCGCCCGACTTCCTGGCCGCCCACGCCCGCGCGCACGCCGCCGGCGGCCCGCTGGCTGTCTCCGGGCCGATCGTCAACGTCCCCTCGGCCGCCGATCGTCCGACGCCGAACGCGGCCAACTACTCGCGCGCGTTCTTCGTCACGTGCAACGTCTCGGTGCCGACTGCCGAGTTGCGCGCGGTCGGCGGCTTCGACGAGAGCTTCGATCTCTACGGCTGGGAAGATACCGACCTCGGTGTGCGGCTGCGCGAACGCGGCGTCACGCGCGCGTTCGCCTGGGACGCGTACCTGTGGCACATCAAACCGCCGACGACCGAGTCGCTCGACG
>JBEKAU010000438.1:0-3032 GCA_050015755.1 Vulcanimicrobiaceae bacterium
TCTGGGACGTGCGCGACATGATGGCGTTCAACGAACGCCTGATGGAGCATCTGGCGCGCGCGGTGCACGGCGAGCCCACCGTCGTCTACGGCGAGGACGCGATCTCGTTCGCCGCGCCGTTCCGCCGGCTCGACTATCTGGGCGCCTTCGAGGAGTTCGCCGGGATCACGCGCGACCAGCTGCTCGACCCCGGCCGCTGCTTCGACCTGCTGCGCACGTACGGCATCCCCGACTCGCCGACGCACGCGCACGCGCTCGACAAGCTCTTCGAGCGGATCGTCGAGCCGCGCCTGATCCAGCCCACCTTCGTGTACGGCTACCCGGTCGTGCTATCGCCGCTGGCCAAGCGGATGGCGCACGACTCCGAACTGACCGAGCGCTACGAGCTGTTCGCGGCGCACATGGAGATCGCGAACGCCTTCACCGAACTCAACGACCCCGACGACCAGCGCCGGCGCTTCGAGCTGCAGATCGCCGAGAAGGAAGCCGGCGACGAGGAAGTCCCGCCGGCCGACTGGGACTTCGTGGCCGCGCTCGAGTACGGGATGCCGCCCACGGCGGGGATCGGGATCGGCGTCGACCGCCTGGTCATGATGCTGACCGGGAACGCCTCGATCCGCGACGTCCTGCTCTTCCCGCTCCAAAAGCCGCTCCCGGCCGAACTGGTCGAGGCCGACGACGAGGTGCTCGAACCGGCCCCGTAGGGGCTCTCATCGAAGGTTCATTTTTCCGTGATGGTGGGCCGAGGAGCCGACGGCTCCTGGTTGGAACGGGCTAGCACATGAACGTTCCGTTCGGGCTGCGTGGATGGCTCTTGGTTGCCGCCGTCGCGGTGGTCGTCGTCGGTTGCCATAAGAAGGACGACGTCGTGCCGCCGGTCGCCCCGACCGCGACGCCGACCGCGGGCGCGAGCGCGACCGCGACGCCGACCCCGACCGCGACCCCGGTCGTGGCGGCGACGCTGGCACCGACCCAGGCGCAGACGACCGGGACGATCGCCGATGCGGCCGGCTCGATCACCGTCTCCGGCGGCCCCGGTGCGCTGGGCGGCGTGTTCGACTACGCCGCCAGCACCTCGGGCGGAACCGACAGCGCGACCCTGCTGATGACGACGACGATTCCGACCGTGCCGGGGACGATCCCGGGGACGCCGCTGGCCGCCTTCGAGCTGCAGCTGAACAACGCATGGACCTTCTCGAACGGCTACGTGGTGACGCCCTTGACGCTGCCGAACGGCTACGTCACGACGGGCCTCTCGTTCTTCGAGTACGTCTACGACACGACCGAAGGGATGCAAATCGGCTCGGCTATCGGTCCGGCGACCGCCACCGGCGACACCCTGACGTTCCCTTCGCCCTCGCCGGCCGCGACGCTGAGCGCGAACGCGCTCGACACGTACGCGGTGGTCCTGACCGCGACCGCGCAGAGCTCACCGACGACGACGGGAACGCCCGTCAAGTACTGAGCTGCGTACGTCGTTCCTCGAGACGCCGCGGCTGCGGCTCCTCGACCGGACGCCGGACGACTTCGAGTTTCTGCTCGCGCTGTACGGTGATCCGCAGGTCATGCGCTGGATCGGCGACGGTTCGACGTACGGCCGCGGCGAAGTCGAGGCGCGCTACGCCCTGATCGACGCAGCCGAGCACGACCACGCGCGCTGGGACAGCTTCAAGATCATCGAGCGCAAGGCCGACGGCGAGCGGCTCGGCCAGGCCGGGCTCTTGCGCTGCGAGGTCGACGGGATGCCGCAGGTCGAGATCGGCTGGTGGCTCGCGCCGGCGGCCTGGGGCCACGGCTACGCGACGGAAGCCGCGACCGCGCTGCGCGAGTACGCATTCCAGGTGTTGCTGCTGCGACGGCTGACCGTGATCCTCAACGCGCAGAACACCGCGTCGATCAAGGTCGCTCGGCGGCTGGGCGCGATCCCGGCCGGTACGGCGCTCTACCGTGGCAACCGAGTGACCCGTTACTTCATCCATGCCGCAACCGCGCGCGGTCGCGCCGCGTCCTAATTTGTGCATGCTGAAGAAAGACCTCACCACGTCCTACCCGCGCTCCGTGCGCGAAACGCTCGACGGCGTCGTCCAGTTGCCGCGCGCGATCGACAAGGGCATTGCGACGGCCGACGGTACGCAAGGCGAGTATCACTATAACTGCCCGATGGACAAGGGTGTCCTCGGCTTCCTCGGCATCGACGCCGATGCGCTGCTCGCGACGATCAAGAGCGCGCAGAGCGAAGCCGACATCGAGCGCTTCGTGAAGCCGTACATCGCCAAGAAGAGCGCCGACGAGATCGCGGCGTTCAACAAGGAGTTCCTCTCCCACAAGCCCGACCCGGGCAGCGACGGGGAGAAGTACTTCCTCGAACTGCGCGGCCAGGTCGCACCCGACCGCACCGACGTCACCGAGTGGGCCGACCTGCTCGACCTCGACGAGAAGCGCCCCGTCCCCCACCGCGTCGCCGCATAGTTCTTCGCGAGCGCCAAACCCGCGAGACCGCCGAAAGGCGGTCTCTTTGTTTTCGTGAACGGGTCGGCGTGCCGACGTATCGCCTCGTCGTCGAGTACGACGGTTCGCGCTTCCACGGCTTGCAATTCCAACCCACGCTGCGCACCGTCGCCGGTGAGCTCGAGGCCGTGCTCGCGCGGATCTTCGCCGAGCCGGTGAAGATTACGGCCGCCGGCCGTACCGACGCCGGCGTCCACGCGACCGGCCAAGTGGTCTCGTTCTCCGCTGCGCGCGCGTTCCCGACGGAGCGGCTCACCCTGGCGATCAACGGCAACACGCCGGGCGATCTCAAGGTGCGCGAGGCCGCGCAGGTCGCCGACGGGTTTACGGCCCGCTTCGACGCGCTGGAGCGCGTCTACGACTACCTGATCCTCAATCGTCCCTCCCCATCGGCGGTGTGGGCGCTGCGCGCCTGGCACGTCCCGCGCCACCTCGACGAGGCGCTGTTCGCGCGCGCATCGCTGCCGCTGCTCGGCGAGCACGACTTCATCGCGTTCTGTGGCGAGCACCCCGAACGGGGCGGC
>JBEKAU010000439.1:0-3024 GCA_050015755.1 Vulcanimicrobiaceae bacterium
CGTGCCGAAGTGGGAGTGGCCAGCAGGCAGCAAGTAGCTTGAGGCCGTGATGCGGATTGGAAACGAACGACGTCATCCGTACATGAGCTCGAGCCGGCGCGGCGAGCAGCTGCCGCTGGGCTGCCAGCACGGATCGACCATTCACCCGAGGTCTGGAGAAGCACCCATCTGACGCGCGATGCGCCGCCTTCCTCCGCACGCCACGCAGACAGGTCGCCCCGTAACGCTCTTCAGGCACGCCTCGCAGAGCACGTGCAGCTTCTCGTCGCACACGGCGGGACGTGACGTGGCGCCGTCGCATCCGTCACATGCGAGGGCATCGAGCGACTCGGCGCCGGCCGGGAGCCGCAAGACGATCTCTCGCGCCGCCTTTCGGCGGTGAACGGTCAGCGCCACGCGCGCGCTGGGTGCAACGACACCGACGACCGCGGCCGGCGCCACCGACACGCGCAGCGCGTATCGATCGGTCAGATCGCGTAGCTTGGCGTCCCGCTCGGCGAGCAGGTGCTCGACCTTCGCGGCGATGGCCGTGGCGTCCTGGCGTCGCCGGGGCGCGCGCGCCTCGGCCACGAGCGAACCGAAGTACTCCGCGATGCGGGCGTGATCGCGCGCGAACCGGCGCGCGACCTTTTCCGCGATGCGGGCCACCGCGCGACGGGCGCAAGCGTCGACCCGACCGGCGATTCGTGCGGCCATCGGCGCCGCGTCGAAGAGCGCGCCTCGCGAAGGGGCGAGGGCGATCGAGCGAGGGTCGAGCTCTCTGGAAAACAAATCATCGGGCACGTCGCCCGAATCTGCCTCCAAGACCACGCGCACGAGCCCCTCGTGCCGCTCATCCGCCTCGGCGACATAAGCGAAGGTCACGAGGACATAGTGTGCGTCGCCCAGCGTGATGCCGCCGACCTCCGCCAGACCGTTGCGGACGGCGAAGCGAGCGGCCAATGCCGCCGCATGAGAAGGGCGCGGCGGCTCGCGATCGAGCCGCGCCCATGCGACGGACACTCGCGCCCGCGCCCGCGAGACCAGACTCTCGAGGAGCGGACTTCCTATACCGCACGCGGTCGCCCCTTCCGTGCCGACGGCCGGCACGAGACGCACGCTCTCCGCGATGCCGAGCTCGCGCGCGACGGCCGGCGGCACCACCGCGAGCGCCCCCTCCTCGTCTCTTTCGGCGAGCGCGCCTCGCGCGACGAGGGCGTCGACCGTAAAGGCGAGCGGGTCAACCATCGTCATGCCTCGTAGTCCTCCCCGAAGAGCGCGTCGTCGAAGGCGCGCGTTCGATCGTAGCGCCCGCGCGCAAGAGCAATGTCTTCGGCGATCGCGTCGAAGCCGCGCGAGATGTCCTCGTCGGTGCTTGCCGCGGCGTAGAGCGCGAGGACGCGCTCCTCGAGATCTCGTTCGTCCGCGACGTTGCCGAGGACCATATCCATCTCGCCGACGACGAGTTCGAAGAGATGCAACCGTCGGTCGAGCACGTCGAGGACGCGCTCCTCGATCGTGCCTTGCGCGCACAGGTTGTAGACCGTGACCTCTTCGGTCTGCCCCATGCGGTGCAGGCGGCCGATCCGCTGCTCGATGAGCATCGGGTTCCACGGCAGATCGAAGTTGACGAGTACGTTGCAGAACTGGAGGTTCTGCCCTTCGGCGCCGACGTCCGTGGCCACCATGGCGCACGGCGTCTCGCGGAAGCGCTCCACCGCCTCGTGCTTCTCTTGTCCGCTCATCGCTCCGTGGAACCCGACGTGGGCCAGCCCCGCCTCGCCTAGCGCGGTGCAGACGTGCGCTAGCGTCGCACGATAGCGGGTGAAGACGAGGGCGCGACCGCCGTGTGCGCGCACGAGATCCACGAGGCGCTCTGCCTTTCGCGTCTTCTTGACGCGGCGTGCCGCGGCGGCGAGCGGTCCGAGGGCGCCGCGGAAGGAGTCCGCGCTCCGCGCGTGGTCCGAGATCATTCGATCGAGCGTGCCCGCGAGCGCGTCCGGGCTCGAGCCAGCCTCGAGCAGGAGAGTGGACGCCGCGAGACGCGCACCCGCGTCGTCGGCGTGCGCCCGAAAGAACGCCAGGGTCTCCTCGTACAGCGCGCGCTCTTCGGGGAGCGGCTCCACGGTGGCCGTCGTCACGAAGCGTGGCGGGAGCCTCAGCCCGGACTGCGCCCGCGTGTTGCGCACCATCACCTCGGCCAAGAGCGCTCTCAGCCGCTCGCGGTTGCGAGGCGCGGTCGGGTTTTTCGTGTCGACGAATTGCCGCCGGAATACGGCGGGCGTCGCGAATTGTCCCGGCTTGAGCAGAGTGATGAGGTTGTAGAGCTCCTCGAGATCGTTCTCGATGGGTGTCGCTGTGAGGAGCAAAAGGAACCGGCTCTTGAGCGCGTCGACGAGCTTCCACGAGAGCGTCGTGCGGTTCTTGACGTGGTGCGCCTCGTCGACGATCACCATGTCCCAAGGCACGGCCTGCACGAGCGGCGCGTGGCGAGAGGATCGGGCGAGGGCGTGCGACGCGACCACGACGCCGTCGCCATGCCAGAAGAGCTCCGGAGACTCGCGCAGCGAAGGGTCGTCGGTCGTGCGCGGCACGAGCTGCGCTTTGCTCGCGAGCTCGCCGGTCCACTGTCTCACGAGCGGAGCTGGGACGAGGACGAGCGCGCGCCGCACCATCCCGCGAACTTGGTACTCGCGCAGCGTGAGCAGCGCTTCGACGGTCTTACCGAGCCCGACCTCGTCGGCGAGGAGCGCGCGCCCGCGAAGAACGCGGAGCACGCGCCGCGCCGTGTCGAGCTGGTAGCGGTGGAGCTCGATGCCTCGCATCGTCGCGAGCGCAAGCAGGTTCTCGAAGCTCTCGGCGGCCGCGATGGCATGGGCGTCGAGGGAGCGGACGACCTCTGCGAGGTCGCTCGGCGGAGCTCCGAGTAGCCTCGCGAGCGCCTCGGCGTCGGCGCCCGCGAAGACGACCGCGGGGGATTCGACCGAAGCGGGAGCCGCAGGCAGCTCGTTCGCAGACGTCACCCCACGACCGCTTATGGGCGAC
>JBEKAU010000440.1:0-3016 GCA_050015755.1 Vulcanimicrobiaceae bacterium
CCGCGATCGAAGCGGCGCACGCCGGGGAGCACGGCCGCGGCTTCTCGGTCGTCGCCGACGAGATCAAGAAGCTCGCCGATTCGACCCGCAGCTCGACGCGCACGATCGCGCAACTGGTCCGCGACGTCCGCGCGGCGGTAGCCTCGGCGCACGATGCGACGACCCGCAGTGCCGAGGAGACGGCCGCCGTGACCAACGACTCCTCGGCAGTGCGCGAGGACCTCAACCGGATGGGCGCGATCGTACTCGACGCGACGACGCAGATCGGTGCGATCGCCGCCGCCGTGGAGGAGCAGTCGACGACGCTGCACACCGTCGCCGACAACGTCGCGACGCTCAAGCACCACGGCGAGGAGGCGGCGAGCCACGCGGCCCGCGCGCGCAACCTCGTGCTGGGTGAGATCAACACCGAAATCTTCGCGCTGACCGGCGAGTTCGCGCTCGGCACGCTGTTCGACCGCATGCGCGGCTGGGCCGAGAGCTTCGCGGTGGACGTCGAGGCGGTGCTCGAGGACGCCGTCGCACGCGGCACGGTGCGCGCCCAGGATCTGCTCGACGGCGTCTACGTCCCGCTCACCGGCGCGCTCGTCGCGACGCTCGGACGCTTCTGCGACGTGTCGAAGGTCGGACCGGCGGGCTTCACGCCGCCCAAGTATCGCACCGCGGCCGATCAGCTCATCGACGAGGCGCTCGCGCCGGTCTGCGATCACTACGCGGTGCGCGACGAGCGGATCGCCTTCGCCAGCATCGTCGACCTCAACGCGTTCTCGTTCATGGGCTCGCGCGCGCTGCGCCACGACCTGACGGGTGACCCGGCCCGGGACCTGGCCGGCAATCGCATCAAGCGGATGTTCGAAGATCCGGTCGGGATGCGGTCCTGCCGCGTCGCGCTGCCGGGCGCGCAGAGCGTCCCCTTGCGAGCCCGCCGCGCGGTCTTCCGGGAGCACGGCGTCGAGCTGAACCGCCCCAGCGGTCCGCGCCGGTTCGGGTTGCAGACCTACGCGCGTGACACCGGCCAGATCGCCAACGACCTGGCGGTTCCGGTCTACGTCGGCGGCCAGCGGTTCGGCGCCGTCCGCCTGGGCTATATCGCCGCCCAGGTATGAGGGAAAGGGGTCGCCTGCGACTAAAGTCCGTTGTGTTTATATCAACCTGTATGATATAAAAGGGACGAGATCAGAACACCGGCGGCACGGCCGCCAAAGGACACCACGGATATCATGACCACCAAGCTTCTCCTCGCCTCGCTCGCCGCCACCACGCTCGGCGTCGCGGCTGCGGTCCTCCCCGCCAGCGCGCAGGAAGGCGTCTCCCCCGTCTCGGTCGTCGGCTGCGCCGTCGACGTGACGCAGAACGGCCCCTACGGCGAAGGCGCCGGCCCGACGTTCAGCAACGGCGACCTGAGCATCTCGTTCGTCAACAACAGTGACCGCGCCGCCACGGCCGTCCAGTTCGCCGTCCGCTCGGGCGGCCAAGAGCAGACGATCGTCGCGCAGGGCAGCTTCGCCCCGGGCACCCAGATCACGAACGACTTCGTCCCGCAGTTCGCCGCGCCGACCTCGTGTGAAGTCGAAGCGGTGACCTTCGCCGACGGTTCGACCTGGCACGCCTAAGACGGCGCCCAACCCCAACGTCACGAAAGAACATTTCCTGCATGAGCAGCCGCGGCCGTCCCGAACAGGGACGGCCATGGCCGGATCCCGCCCCATGGCTTCCCTGGCACTCCCCGACTCCGGACTCTACTGTTACAGCGGCCACCTGCTGGCCGTTCTGAAATACGCGCAAGGCGCATCGCGGGCGGCGCTGGAGCGCGAGTTCGACGAACTCGGTATCACGACCCAACAGTTCCTGGCGATGGCCGCGATCGCGATGAACGCGGACATCTCGAGCGCCGAACTGGCGCGCCAGAGCTTCGTCACCCCCCAAGCGATGAGCACGATCGTGGCCCGGCTCGAAGCCGGCGGCCTCATCCGCCGCGTGCCCTGTCCCACCGGTGGGCGCACCCTCGAGACGCGATTGACACCCGCCGGCGAAGCGCTGCTGGCGCGGGCCCAGGAGCGCGCCTCGGCGATCGAAGGCTACTTGCGCGACGAGCTCGGGACCGCGCAGTTCGACGCGCTGATGAGCGCGCTGCAAGCGTGCTCGGCCGCCCTCACGAAGGGCGCGACCGAAACGGTCACCCGCCGCCGGCCGTGGGCGGCCTATCTCAATCCTGCTGCGACCGAATAGCCCGCGGGCGAAGAGGGTTCTCCTGGCGGTTTGCTCAGGAACTTATTTGACGAGGGCACCGTTGGGGTGTTAAGTATTGCCTCACAGGGCTGCTTAACGGAAAAACGTTCTTTTTGTTCGACCGGAGGTTTCGAAGCAGTTTCGCGCGTCCGTAGATGCTCGGGACTTTCTTCATGGGGTGCGTCGTTTCGGAGCGGCTCCCCACGTCCAGACCTCGATCGGCACCGAGATCGCCCCACCTACCCCATCTCTACAGGAGAGCCGATGACAGGACGCACTCTCTTCGCCAAGGCGGCTGCCGTGGCGTTCGGAGCGGTACTCACCGCGACGACCGTTGCACCCGCCTTTGCGGATGACCCGTTCAGCCGCATCACGCTGACGCTCACCCCCGTGTACACGACCGCGACCAACCAAGACATCCCGCCGTCGAACACGCCTCAGACCGAAACGGGCGGACCGCCCAACACGGATGCCGTGTTCCTCGACTACGGCGTGAACATCCAGCTGACCAAAGCGCTCGCGCTGTACTGGCAGCATGACAATGCCGATTTCACCATCGATTCGCCGATCATCGGCGGCTTCGGCAAGATCCCGATCGGGGCGGACTTCGACCGATTCGATACCGAAGGCCTGAAGTACAACGTCATCCCGGGCCTTGCGGTCAGCGCCGGCTACCGGAACCGCACGCGCATGTGCTGCCCGGACGATTCACAGACCACCACGTACAAGGGCTATCACGGCCCGTTCGCCGGCGTGAACTACGCCTTCGGCCCGCTCAGCTCGATCG
>JBEKAU010000441.1:0-3007 GCA_050015755.1 Vulcanimicrobiaceae bacterium
TGGACGCTGCGCATCGATCCGCGCGTCACCGTCGTCGAACGCACCAACTTTCGCCTCCTTCCCGACGACGCGTTTCCGGACGGCTTCGACCTGATCGTCATCGACGCGTCGTTCATCTCGCTGCGCACGATCGCCGCGCGCGCGGTCGGATACCTGCGTCCGACCGGCCGTATCGTCGCGCTGGTGAAGCCGCAATTCGAGGCCGGTCGCGACCGGCTCGGCGGCGGCGGCGTCGTGCGCGATCCCGCCGTCCACGCCGCCGTGCTGCGCGAAGTCCGCGACGCGATGCCGGCGCTGGGGCTGCACGCGATCGCCGCCGCGCTCTCTCCGCTGCGCGGCCCATCCGGCAACGTCGAGTTCTTCTACGAGCTGCGCCGCGAGGGCGACGACGTCCAGGACGCACGCCTCGACGCCCTGGTCGCGGAGGCCCACGCGTGAAATCGATCGCGCTGTACGTCAATACGGAGCGCGAGCAGGCGCGTGAGACCGCCCAGCGGGTGACGGAGATCGCGCGCGAGCACGGGATCGCGATCGCGCTGTGCGGCTCGGAGGGGAACGGCCTGGACTTCGTCGACTCGGGCTGCGATCTCGACGTTGCCGACTTGCTGATCACCGTCGGCGGTGACGGCACGCTGCTGCGCGGAACGCGGATGGTCCACGAGCGCGGGATTCCGATCTTGGGCGTCAACACCGGTCGGCTCGGCTTCCTGACCGAAGTCGAGGCCAACGAGGAGGGGTTCGCGGCGCTGGCGCGCGTCCTCGACGGCGACGTCGCGTACGACGAACGGGTCGCGCTGCACGCGCAGGTCGCGGGTCAGCACGAGATGCACTTCGCGCTCAACGAAGTCGTCGTTCGGCGCACCGCGCAAGCGCGGCTGGCGCCGTACGGCTTGGTGCTCGACGGTGAGCTGGTCGCGCGGCTCCCCTCGGACGGCGTGATGGTCGCGACGCCGACCGGCTCGACCGCGTACTGGCTGAGCGTGGGCGGACCGATCATCCATCCGGCCGTCGACGCGCTCGGCATCGCGGCGCTCCTGCCGCACACGCTGTTCGCCCGGCCGCTGGTCGTGCCGAGCGATGCGACGATCGAGATCACCTGCGACGGCGAGCTGACCGGCGCGAACCTCGAAACCGATGGCATCGTCGCCGCCGACTTGCACGCCGGCGACCGGGTGTTGATTCGGCGCGCGGCGATCCCGGTGCGGTTCGCCCGCGTGCGTTCCGGCGCGTTCTTCGAGCGTCTCGAGCAGAAGCTGCAATGGGGCGTGCCGATCAAATCGCGGTGAACGCCGCATGAGCACGCTCTTACGGCTGACGCTCGAAAACGTCGGCTTGATCGCGCACGCCGAGATCGCGCTGGGCGGCGGGTTGACCGTCGTCACCGGCGAGACCGGGTCCGGCAAGACGATGCTGCTCGGCGGACTGGGCCTGGCGCTCGGAGAGCGCGCCGACGCCGACGTCGTCCGCAGCGGGGCGACGCGGGCGCGTGCGACGTTGGAAATCGCGCCCGACGCGGCACTGCGCGCGCGCTTGACCGAGGCCGGCTTCGTGCTCGCCGACGACGACGATGTGATCGTGCAGCGCGAGGTGCTCGCCGCCGGCCGCTCGCAGGCACGGATCAACGGCACGCCGGCTTCGGCAAGCCAACTGCGCGAGCTGATCGGCGAGCTGGTCGACGTCGTCTCGCAGCACGAGGCACAGCGGCTGCTCGCGCCGGCCTTCGCCCTCGATCTGCTCGATCGCTTCGCCGGCACGGACGCGCTGGCGCTGCGCGCCGAGATCGCGCATTCGTACGACGCGCTGCGCGTCGCGCAGGAACGGGTGACGGCCCTGCGCGACGCGGACGGCCGCGCGCTGGCACGCGGCGAGTTCGCACGCTACGCCCTGGCGGAGATCGACGCTGCGCGCATCGAGGACGACGAAGAAGATGCGCGGTTGCGCGAGCGGCGCGACCTGCTCGCGAACGCGGAACGGATTCTCGACGGACTCGCGATCGCGAGCGGCACGCTCGAGGACGAGCGCGGCGCGGTCGACGCACTCGGCGCCGCCGAGACCGCGCTGGCGGGCTTGGGCCGCCTCAGCCCGCGCTTCGCCGAGCTGGCCGGCGCCGCCGCGGCGCTGCAGTCGGAGGTGAACGAGCTGGCGGCGCGGATCGCGCACGAGCGCGACGCGATCGAGCTCGATCCGGCCGAACTCGACGCCGTCGGCGAGCGGCTCGACGTGCTCGAACGCCTCAAGCGCAAGTACGGCGGGACGTTGGCGGCCGTGTGCGCGCAACAGGCGGCGTTCGCGGCCGAGCTCGCCGACGTCGACGAGCGCGACGAGCGGCTCGCGCAGGCTGAGCGCACGGTGCGACTGCTGATGACCGAACTGCTCGCCCAGGCGGACGCGCTGCACGCGCAACGGCAAGCGGCGGCCGACGCGATCGCCGACGCCGTGGGCGCCGAGCTGACGGCCTTGGCGATGCCGGCCGCGCGTCTGCACGTCGCGCTGGAGCGCACCGAGCACGTCGGGCCGAACGGCAGCGACCGTGCCGAGTTGCGCTTCGCGGCCAACCCCGGCGAGCCGGAACGGCCGCTCGCCCGAGTCGGGTCGGGCGGCGAACTCTCGCGCGTCCTGCTCGCGCTGGTCGTCGTGGTGGCCGACCGTCGCGTGCGCACGGCGCTCGTCTTCGACGAGATCGACGCCGGGATCGGCGGCGCGACCGCCTCGGCGGTCGGCGCGCGTCTGGCGCGGCTCGCGTCGAGCGGCCAGGTCGTCTGCGTCACGCACCTCGCGCAGATCGCGGCCGTCGGCGCCGACCACGTCGCGTTGCGCAAGTCGGTCGCCGGCGAGACGACGACGATCACCGCCGTCGCGCTCGACGAGGACGCACGCCGGGCGGAGATCGCGCGGATGCTGGCCGGCGAGGAGCACGGCGTCGCGCTCACGCACGCCACCGAGCTGCTCGCCGCGCGCCGGCGCTGACGGAGATCGCGCGCACGGGGGCGTAGTCCCGACGGGTCAT
>JBEKAU010000442.1:0-2999 GCA_050015755.1 Vulcanimicrobiaceae bacterium
GCAAGCGGTCGCGATGGAAGTCTCCTCGCACGCGCTGGCGCTCGATCGGGTCGACCACGTCCGCTTCGTAGCCGCCGCGCTGACCAACATCACCCGCGACCACCTCGATTTCCACGGCACGATGGCGCGCTACGTCGCCGCCAAGCGCCGCTTGTTCGATCTCGCGCCGACCGCCGTGTTGAACCTCGACGACGAGGCCGGCCGCGCGTTTGCCGTCGAGCTGCCCGACGCGGTGACCTATGCGATCGACGAGCCGAGCGCGCAACTGCGGGCGACGAATCTGCGGCTCGAAGGCGACGGTTCGACGTTCAGTGTCGACGACACGCCGGTCGCGATCGCGCTGCCGGGCCGCTTCAACGTGCGCAATGCGCTCACGGCATTCGGCTTGGGAGTCGCGCTGGGCATCGACCGCATGACGATCGCGCGCGGCCTGGCCGCGACGCGCGCGGTGCCGGGACGCATGGAGCGCTTCGGCGCCTTCGGCATCGACGCGGTCGTCGACTACGCGCACACACCCGACGCGCTCGAGAACGTGCTGCGTGCGGCGCGTGAGACGACCCGGCGGCAGCTGATCGTCGTATTCGGCTGCGGCGGCGATCGCGATCCGGGCAAGCGCGCCGAGATGGGCGAGATCGCGGCCCGGCTCGCCGACCGGGTCATCGTCACCTCCGACAACCCGCGTACGGAAGACCCACTGACGATCGCGCAGGCCGTCGCGCGCGGCATCGAGGCAGAGATCGAGCTCGACCGGCGGGCCGCGATCCGGCGCGCCATCGCGGATGCGCGGCCGGGCGATACCGTCGTCGTCGCGGGCAAGGGCCACGAAACCTACCAGATCGTCGGCACCACCCCGCGCCCGTTCGACGACCGCGACGAAGTGCGTATGGCGTTTGCTACCCGCGCCCAGGGCCTGAGGACGTAGTGCGCCTGGATACCATCGCGGCGATCGCGGCGACGAAGGCGCAGGTGCTTGCGCCCGATGCGCTGCCGCCGACGCTCTTGGTGCAAACCGATACGCGCGCGCTCGAGTCGGGCAGTGTGTTTCTCGCGCTGCGCGGTGAACGTTTCGACGGCCATGCCTATGTGGCGCGTGCATTCGACGACGGCGCCGCGTGCGCGATCGTCGATGACGCGAGCGTCGTTCCGGCCGGCAAGCCGGCGCTGGTCGTCGCCGACACGCTGCAAGCCTACCTCGATCTCGGTGAGCTGGCCCGCGCGCAGGTGCGCGGCAGCGTCGTCGGGATCACCGGCAGCACCGGCAAGACGACGACCAAACAGTTCGTGCTCGGCCTCTTGCGCGCCGCGGGTGTCGAGGCGACCGCGACGCCGGAGAACGAGAACAACGAGGTCGGCGTCGCCAAGTTCCTGTGCGGCCTGGAAGTCGGGGATCCGCGGGTTGCGATCGTCGAGATGGGCGCGCGCAAGTTCCGCGATCTCGACGTCCTGGTCGGCGCGGCGCGGCCTGACGTCGGGCTGCTCACGAACATCGGCGAAGCGCACCTGGAGATCATGGGTTCGCGCGAACGGATCGCCGAGACGAAGTGGTCGCTGCCGGCCGGCTCGCGCCGTGCGGTGCTGAACCTGGCCGATGAAGCCTCGCGCGCACGCGCCGAAACGTTGTCGACGCCGCCGGTCTGGTACGGGATCGACGACGAGCGGCCGCCGCACGGCGGCCGCGCGGTGATCGTCGAGCGCGAAGCGGTGTGGTGCATCGCCGAAGACGGCACGACCGAGACGCACCGCATCGTGATCGGCTTCCCGGGCGATCATAACCGGCGCAACCTCGCCGGCGCATTCGCCGCCGCCCTGCTCTGCGGGGCGGCCCCCGTCGCGCTCGCTGCCGGCGTCGCGCAGTTGACGCTGCCGCACGGCCGCTACGAAGTCGTCGCGCTGCCCGGCGAGATCACGCTCGTCTTCGACGCCTACAACGCGTCGCTCTCGGGGACGCTGGCGACGCTGGCGACCTTCGGGCGCGAGCCCGCACGCCGGCGGATCGCGGTGCTCGGCTCGATGGCGGAGCTGGGCGACGACGCGCCGGCGATGCACGAACGGATCGGCGAGGTCGCCGCGCGGCTCGATCTGGTCTTGGCCGGTGGCCGCTTCCGCGAGGACGTCGCGCGCGGTGTCGCGCGCGCGGGCGGTACCGTCGTCTCCTACGGCGATAATGCGGAAGCGACGCGCTGGCTGCGCGAGAACGCGCGCGCCGGCGACGCGATCCTGCTCAAGGGCTCGCGCATGTACAAGATGGAAGAGATCGCGCGCGGCCTGGGCGCCGAGGTGTTCGCGTGATTCCCGTCGCGATCCACGAGCCGGGCGTGCCCGAAGGGCTGGTCGCGATTCCGGTGCGGACGCGCTTGATCGTACCGGGCGACGATCTGGTCGCGCTGGTCGGTGAAGCGCTGCGCGGGATCGCGCGGCCGGGCGACGTCGTCGCGATCGCCGAGACCGGCGTCGCGATCGCCCAATCGCGGTTCATCCCGGCCGAGTACATCCGGCCCTCGTGGCTCGCGCGCGTGCTCTCGCGCCGCGCCGGCGCGCTTGCGACCGTCAACCAGCCCGAGTCGTTGCAACTGGTGATCGACCAGGTCGGTGCCGGCAAGGTCGTGCTCGCCGGTGTTGCGCACGTGTTCGGGATCCTGCGCGGGAAGCGCGGCCGTTTCTACGAGATCCTCGGCGAGGCGATCGCGGCGATCGACGGCTACACCGGCACGCTGCCGCCGTACGAGCGCGCCATCGTGCTCGGCCCGGCCGAGCCGGATCAGGTCGCGACCGAACTGGCCGAAGCGCTCGGCGTCCACGTCGCGATCGTCGACGCGAACGACTTGCGGCGCGCGAAAGCGCTCGGTGCATCCCCGCAGCTGGACCGCGAAGCGGTCGAACGCGCGCTGCTCGGCAACCCGCACGGCAACGGCGACGAGCAGACTCCGCTGGTGGTGCTGACCTGGCGCGGCGCGGGCGCGCACCCGTTGGTGCGCGGATGAACCCGATGCTCATTCGGC
>JBEKAU010000443.1:0-2987 GCA_050015755.1 Vulcanimicrobiaceae bacterium
CATCGTCGATCCGCAGGCTTCCGGGGACCTCCCGCACCCCGGCCGGCAGCGTCAGCTCGAGGACGACGTGCTCGGCGTCGGCCCAACCCTCGTTGACCAGATCGATCGCGACGTCGAGCCGCCGCCGCACGACACCGATGGTCACCTGCGGCGGCGCGAGCAGCGCTCGCGTCGGCACGACGTCGTCACTCCGCAGCGCATACCGCGTGCCGTCGGCGAGTGCGACGAAGGCCTCGTCGAGTCGAACGCCGGCGCTCGGCGCGACGATGCGCGCATCATAGGCGACCCTCGCGCTCGCGCCGGGTTCGAGCGTCGCGAGCACGCAGTCCGTCGCCTCCGCGATGGCACGCGTCGCCGCGGGCGGCGGGACGACGATGCGCAGGTCGTGCGCGGCTGCGTCGCCTTCGTTCGTCACCACCGCGGTGACGCGCACCGTGTCCGCGTCGAGTGGCTCCACCGTGACGCCGCTGGCGGGTCCGTCGACGATCGGCCGCCCGCGCAGTGCGATCTGCACCGCGTTGGTGGACATGCTGCGCTGGCCGAGCTGTACGATCGCATGCGCCTCTTCCGCACCGGGCAGGGCACCGACGGCCCGAACGTCGAGGCTCGCGCGCCACTCCTCGCCCGGCGCGACCGGCAGCAGTGCGACCTCGAGCGGACCCTCCGGCGCCAGCCCGGGCGAGAGGACGAAGCGCACGCTGCCGCCCCCCGCCGCACCGCCGAGGTTGCGGACACGAACGAGCAGCCGAGCAAGCTCGCCGGGGCGCACGAACGGCGGCGTCACCGCGAGGGCGTAAAGTTTGCGTTCATCCTGCGTCACGTTGCACGCAGTGCCCGCGCTGAATGCTAAAAGTTCCGCACGGAAGCAGACGCGGCGACCTCTCCCGCCGTAGAATGGCCTTCGTGCCCCTGACACGTCGTCTCGTCGCGCTTTTCATCGCGTGCGTGCAACTTGCCGTGCTCGCCCCGGCGACCTTTGCCGCCCGTCCGGCGATGGCCGCGCCGCTGTGCGCCTCGACCGCCGGCAAGGACGGCTCGCCCGGCACCCTCTCGGGCGTCTACAACACCTACTATGCACCGGCGAACGGCACGCTCGCGGCCGGTGCGACCGCGGTGCCGCTCGGCACGATCGACAGCGCCGCCGGCGGCGCGACCACCGCCGTCGCCGCGGGTGATTTGCTGCTGATCATCCAGATGCAAGACGGGACGATCAGCACCAGCAACTCGAGCGCCTACGGCAGCGGCGGCAGCGGCGGCACCGGCTATCAGACGCTCGGGCAGGCCGGCCTGTACGAGTACGTCGGCGTGCAGAGCGTCGCCGGCGGAACGGCAACGATCGTCGGCGCCGGCAGCGGCGGCGGGTTGATCAACAGCTACGTCAAGAGTGCCGGCAACACGACGCAGGGACAGCAGACCTACCAGATCATCCGCGTGCCGCAGTACGTGAGCGCGACCCTCGGCAGCAACTTTCGTGCCGCCTATTGGGACGGCAAAACCGGTGGCGTCTCCGCACTCGACATCGCCACGACGATGAACCTCGGTGGCGCCGTCCTCTACGCGACCGGCAACGGCTTCCGCGGCGGCGGTGTGAGCACGGCGAACGGTGCGCCGACCGCGGTGCTCAACAGCGACTGGGTCGACTCCTCGCAAATGAACGGCGCGGGCACCGCGCCCGGCAACGGTTCGAAGGGCGAAGGCGTCGCCGGCACCCCCGACTATCTGTTCTACTACACGAGCTTCACGGCGCCGGCGACACCAGCGTCGCCGACCGTCACGAGCGGGACCGCCGACGGCTATCCGGGCGGCGATCAGAGCAAGGGCGCGCCGGCCAATGCCGGCGGCGGCGGCAGCGACATGGATCCGGTCGCAAACGACCAGAACACCGGTGGCGGCGGCGGCGCGAACGGCGGCAACGGTGGCAACGGCGGCTACCCGTGGACACCGAACTACAGCGGCAACACCTCCGAGTATTCGCAGACGTCGCCCGGACTGCATGCGGCCGCGAACTACAGCACGACCAATACCGGCGACATCGGCGGTCGCGGCGGCTCCGCGCTCACCCCGTCGGTCACGCGACTCTACATGGGTGGCGGCGGCGGCGCGGGCAGCAACAATAACGGTTCGAACAACAACACCGTCAACAACTACGGCAGCTCGGGCGGCGTGGGCGGCGGCATCGTCATGATGCGTATCGCCGATACGAGCGGGACCGCAGCGACCATCTACGCGGACGGCACGACGGGGCTCGCGCCGGACAACGACGGTGGCGGCGGCGGCGGCGCCGGTGGAACGGTCGAGATCACCTCACCCGAGACGTTCACCGGCATCACCGTGCACGCGGACGGTGCGGCCGGCACGACGGCCGCCGATACGACGAGCGATACGACCTATGCGATCCAGCACGGGCCGGGTGGCGGCGGCGGTGGCGGCGCGGTGTTGACCAGCAGCAGCGTCACGGCGACGGTCGCGGGCGGTGCGAACGGCACGACGACGACGATGGCCACCTCATACGGCGCAACGTCGGGAACGTCGGGCTACACGGCAGTGGTCAACGCCAACAGCATCCCGGGCGTCGCGTCGGGCGCGGAGTGTTATACCGGGGGTTCGACCGGAGCCGTGCCCTACATCGGGCCGTCCGGCAACTACAACGCGACGGGCAGCTATGACGGCAGCGTCCCGACCAACAACAACAACGACTTCACCGCTGTCGGCTTCTTCCCAGCTGGGGCTACCATCAGCAACAGCGGTACGGTCGCGGGTTCGTGGATCGGCAACACCATCACGGAAGGCCCGACCAAGTTCGTCGTGCCGAATAACGTCGAGTACGACAATACGGGCAACGCGACGGTGGACGTCACCGTCACCGCCACTGCTCCGACCGACCCGTCGGGCTGGACCGTCCAGATCTGCGGCGCCGTCACCGGCACGACGTGCGGGACGGCCGCGAACTTTACCAATGGCACCGCCGGTGCGACCTCGAGCGGAAC
>JBEKAU010000444.1:0-2972 GCA_050015755.1 Vulcanimicrobiaceae bacterium
TTGAACGCCGCCTCGCTGAGCGCTCCCGGAGCGGCGTGGTCGAGCACCAGCAGATCGACGACGTTGACGACTGCCACTTGGATGCCGGGAACGTGTTCGCGCAGCAGCATGACGGCCGCGAGGACAATGCGGCCACGGCGCTGCTTCGCTTTTGCGATGACCGGCTGCAAGCGCACGTCGCGTACATCCGAGAGAACGGCATCGATCTGCCCGAGGTGCGCGACTGGACCTGGCGGCGGTGAACGCGCTGGCGTTGAATTCGGGCGGCGGCAGCAACCGCGCGATTCTGTACGCCCTGCCGGACGGCGACGCGCTCCCGCTCGAGCCGCCCGAGCCGCTGTGGAGTGGTGAGATCGAAGAGAACGATGCGCCGCTCGATCAGCTCTTCGCGACCCTGCCGGACGTGCCGGTCGCGTTCGTCGCGCACCGTGTCGTCCACGGCGGGCTCGATCCCGCCCGGCCGCTGCAGGCGCGCATCGATGAGCGGGTGCTCGAAGCGATTCGTACCGCGCTGCCGCTTGCGCCGTCCCACAACCGTCCGGCCCTCGACGGCATCGCGTACACGCGACGACGCTTTCCCGGCGTTCGACAAATTGCCGTCTTCGATGACGCACTGGGGCCCGATGCGCCGGAGCTTGCGCAAACGGTCACCGGACCGCCGGAGTGGCGGACGCGCTTCGGTATTCGGCGTATCGGATTCCACGGCATCAGTCATCACGACGTCGTCGAGCGGGTTCTCGGGCTGCTCGGCCGCCCGGAAGCGAAGATCGTCGCGGTGCACCTCGGCAGCGGCGCCTCCGCGATCGCGTTCGACGGCAAGCGGATCGTCGAGACGACGATGGGCATGACGCCGCTCGACGGCGCGATGATGGGGACCCGTGCCGGCGCCGTCGATCCCGGCGTGCTCTTCCATCTGCTGCGCAACGGCTACGATGGTGCGCGCCTCGAGGACGACGTCAGCCACCATTCGGGACTGGCCGGCATCAGCGGTCTCTCGCTCGACACCCGCATTCTGATCGACGCTGCCGCGAAAAGGAACGATCGGGCACAGTTCGCGCTCGACCTCTACTACTACCGTATGGCGCAGTGTATCGGCGGACTGCTCGCGACGCTGAACGGTGCCGATGCGCTCTCGTTCACCGGGCCGATCGGCCAGCACATGCCGGCCGTACGGGCCGGCATCGTCGCCCGGCTCGGCTTCGCCGGCTTCGCGCTCGACGCGGAACGCAACGGCGCGATCGCCGAAGGTGCGCCGGTCGACGGACCGCTGCATGCCGACGGCAGCCGGCCCATCTTTTCGATCCGGACGCTCGAGGAGTGGGCGATGCTGCGCCGGGCGATGCCGCTGCGCTGATGCCCTGTGCCCCGGCGTCCCTGCCGAGAGGGCTTTTCCCTCATCGTGCACAACGGCAGTGGCCCGGCGATCATGTGTGAGATCGCGGAGCAACGTACGTGCCGTGTGTGCGGGTCGGCGCGGCGATGCGCTATGCGCTGCGACGCGCTCTGCGCTGCGACGAGGAAAGAAGCGCGTCGACATACCGGTTGACAAAGCGGGCGCGACAAGCGATCATGGGGCCGACCGCTGGTGGCGAGGGGTGCTGCACCATGTGTTTTCGGCGCTCTTCATGACGGCAGCGTGTTTTCTACTCCAGGTGAGGACGACGTTGGTCCTCACTGCGCCTGAGGAGCTGCGGGATGGCTAAAGAGCACGAGCACGCGATGAGCGCAAAGTTTGCGGCAGTCGCGCCGATCAATTTCACGATCAACAATACGTTCACGACGGCGCTGACGATCACGGACGCGGAACAGGGCTATATCGCTGTTTCCTATACGAATCCGTCCAACAATCCGTTTACGGCCAACAACCTGTACATGTTCCTCGCCCAACAGTCCAGCACGCAGCTCCCCAGCACGCCGGCCATCGCCTCGGCGACGGCGCCCTCGAGCGGCGGCACGGTGATTTCGCCCACGGGCGGCAATACGTTCGGCGCGATACCGTACCTGATCACCTACTCGGTCGCTGCAGCAGTGACCGCGAGCGGCACGACGACGTATCAGGATCTGTGCGCGACCGCGTGGATCCCCGGCGTTCCGATCGCCGACCCGACGCAGATCCAGTACTTCCAGCCTTCGCTCGGCATTAATGTGGTGCAGCCGCAGCTCGTCTCGTTCCAGTACAACCTCCCGCAGGGCTTCGACCCGTCGCAGGGCAGCTGGATCGGTCTCTGGCGCGGGCACGTGAATCCGTACGCGGGTTCGCCCTGGAACGCGGCACCCATCACGCTCGTCGGCCAGAGCAGCGGCTCTTCGCCGCTCATGGTCAATCCGCAGTCGCCGATCGCGAACGGCGCGCCGTACACGGCGGCCTTGTTCACCTCGGGCTGGACCACGAATCCGGCGAATCTGCCGAAAGCCAACATCGCCTGCTACATTACGTTCACGACGGGCGCGAAAGTCGGCGATAAGACCTAGCCGCAGCGCGTTTCCCTCACCGTCGGCGCCGGGTGCGCCGGAAAGCGGGACATGGCCACGTCGTTCTTCACGCAGGCGTCCTATTCGCAACTGCTGCTCGGAGAGAACGCTGCGGGTGATGCCGGGTTCGTCGTCGCCGTCCTTCCGACGGCGCCGGCGCAATCCGGCTATGCGATCGCGGACGTTCTGACGAGCACGCAGCTCGGCGCGACGATCGTCTTCACGCAGCAAGCGGTGGGGACGACCGCTGCCGCACAGGAGGCGTTCGTCAACGCCGTGCTCGGCTTGGTTGCGAGCGCGCGTGCGATCCTGTGGATTCCCGATCCGGCCGCCGTTCCGACCTCGCTGTCCGTTCCGTTCGTGCGCCTGACGGGTGGTGGGAGCGCCGCAGTCACGACGACCACACCGTTGTACATGCCGGTCGGGCCAACGCTCGGCGTCACCGTATCGGCGCCGCAGACGCTCACCGCGAGTGCCGACGCCATCTCGATCAGCGGTCC
>JBEKAU010000445.1:0-2972 GCA_050015755.1 Vulcanimicrobiaceae bacterium
GGTGTCGACATACGCCGGCATCTTGCCGCGCAGGAACCGCACGACGATCTCGCCGGTCGGGGTCGGCTTGGCGTCCCAGGGGCCGATGGGGGTGGTCGGGTTGACCAGCACGACGTCCAGACCATCGGCGACCGCTCGGTCGACTACATCCTCGGCCAGGCGCTTGGAGCGCTTGTACGCCCCGATCAGCTGCTCGGTCGGGCTGCGGTACGTCTCGTCGGCGGGCTGGCCGTCGGCACGCACGCCGAGCGCCGCCACCGAACTGGTGTAGACGACGCGCGGGACGCCGCCCGTTCGCGCCGCGGCCAGGACCGCGCGCGTGCCCATGACGTTCGCCTCGAAGAGCGCCGCGCGGTCGCGGCGCCACAGACTGTACAGCGCCGCGACGTGGAAGACGGCGTCGCTGCCGTCCATGGCCTGCGCGAGCGTGGGAAGAAACAGGTCGCCCTCGACGCGCGCGACGTCGAGCCCGTCGAGCGAGGGCGAAGGTCCGCGAACGAGGGTTCGCACCTGCCAGCCCGCGTCGAGCAATGCACGCACGAGATTGGCCCCGACGAAGCCGGAGCCACCGGTGACGAAGGCGGTCGGCAACGGGTTAGGCGCCGAACGTGAAGGGGCGTTTGCGAACGCGGTCGACGAGCCAACGCAGGGTCGGGTTCGTCAGCGTCGAGGTCGACGCCGCGAGCACGACCGCGCGCACCTCGGCGCGTCCGATCTTCACCGCGCTGCCCGGCACCAGCATCTCGTCGGTGCGTTCGAGTTCGCGCATCGTCGCGATCGCGAACAGGATCGGGAGCACGCAGAACAAGCGAATGCGCATCGCCGCGGCCGGGATCGCCTCGATGTAGCGCAGCGCGCGCTCGATGTCGTCGTTGGCTAGTGCCATCAGCGGCTCGAGCGCGGCGCGATTGGCGCTGCGCAGCTCGGGCACGAGGATGCGGTCGTGCGCGCTGCCGTTGGCAGCCAGCGCGTCACCCGGCACGTAGATCGAGTTCTCGTGCTCGGCGTCCCAAGCGACGTCCTTGAGGATGTTGACGGTCTGCAGCGCTTCGCCGAACGCCTCGCAGTCCTCGAGCAGCCGCGCGTAGGTGCGTTCGCCGACGAGCATCGAGTGCTCGTGCCAGAGTTCGGTGAGCAGATGTCCAACCGTCCCGGCGACGTAGTAGCAGTATTCCTGGAATTCGGGCACGCTGCGGATGCGGATGCCGTGCGGCTGCGTGATGACGAAGTGGCGCATTCCGCGGACCATCTCGGTGACCCAGCGCCGGAGGATCCCTTGGGTCGGAACGTCGAGGGCGCGGTAGAGCAAAAAGACGCGCCCGGTCGCGGCGACCAGGTCGAGATATTCCTCGTTCGAGGTCAGCTCGCTGACGTTTGCGCCGAACGTATCGGCGGTCTCGACGTCCTCGAAGCAGCTCAGGAAGCCATCGAGCAACTCGGCCTTGCGCGCTGCCGGGAGCGCCAGGTCATCCTCGATCGTGTCGGCGATGCGGCACAAGAGATAGCCCAAACGCACTGGTGCCTCGAGGCGCGCCGGAAGCAGTTTGATGCCCAGCGCAAAGGTACGCGAGACCCGCGGCAGGAGCAAGCGCGATTCTCGTACTGCTCCGTCGATCGACGTTTCCTGCGCCACCATGGGCGTGCCAACACCTCCCCCGCTCATGCCGTTTTCATCCGCGGCATCCCCTGTCCGATGGATACCCGCCTCGGGTTCCATCGCGGAGTGCTGCGTCCTTCGCGCGGGCAGGAACAACCTCTGGTGGATGGCGGAAAAAGAGGCCCATGCGAGCCGGAACCCTCACCCACCGCGATCTCTTCTGCCGCACGTTCGTCGAGACGCACGTCGTCTTCGAGCCGGCCGACCTGCCATGGCCGGCCCTGGACCCCACGCTGCTGGCACGAGTCCGTTCTTTCCCGTTCTGGAACATCGCGCGCTCGATCGAGCAGCGCGCGGGCCGAATGGTCACCGCCTTCGCGCAGACCCTCGATGACCCGGTCATCGCGGCTGCCGTCGCGCTGCAGGGGGTCGAGGAGACCCGCCACGGCAAGCTGATGGACCACGTCTGCGAGCGCTACGGAATCGATGCGCCGGTGCTGCCGATCGCCGACGCGCCCGCGACGCGCGATGACTTCTGCGAGTTCGGCTTCGGCGAGTGCCGCGATTCGTTCATCGGCTTCGGCGCGCTCGCGATCGCGCGCCAACGCCAACTCTTCCCGGCGCCGCTCTTGCGGATCTTCGACCAGGTGCTGTGGGAAGAAGCGCGCCACATCATGTTCTTCGTGAACTGGTGGGGCTACGAAGAAGCGCGTGCCGGCCGCGGCAATTGGATGCCGCGCACGCTCAACGCGCTGCATCACCACCTCGCCGCCATCGTCGGCACCGCCAAGAACGCTGCCGAGACCCCGACCGGCCAACTCGACCTGGGCGCCGCCGGCGAGATGCTCGACGGCGTCACACCGGTGACGTTCATCGAAGCCGCGCTGGCCGAGAACCGGCGCCACATGAGCAGGTTCGACCAACGCCTGTTGCGGCCGCGCCTCGTCCCCGCGCTCGCAACCGTCGCCTTGATCGCGATTCGCCTCTTGCCCCCGCGCTCCGACTCGGCGTCGAGCGCCGATCACCCGGCGCTCGATGAGCGCAACGTCGCGTAACGGCCCAGTGCCGTGAGCGGGAAATGCAATCGGTAGTAGTGATAGTTGAGATAGAAGTGGACGGGAAAGCCGGTTCCGGTGAACTCGGGCTCGTCCCAGTTTCCGTCGGGGCGTTGCGCACGTAGCAAGAACGCCACGCCCCGCTCGATCGTCGGCATGAACGCGCCGGCGATCTGCGGCAAGCGCTCCACGCAGCTCAGCAAGCCGATCAACGCCCAGCCGGTTTGACTCGCCGTGCTGGGGCCGCGACCGCGCAGCGTGGGATCCTTGTAGGTATCGGTCGTCTCGCCCCAGCCGCCGTCGGCGTTTTGCACGCTCTT
>JBEKAU010000446.1:0-2968 GCA_050015755.1 Vulcanimicrobiaceae bacterium
ACGATGCCGCCGGTTCCGCCCTCACCGCCGAAGTCGATCACGAACACGTCGCCCGACTTGTCGACGCACTCGCTAATCGGCGTGTTCGAATCCGCCAGCTCGCCGACGAGCGAGCCACCCGGGTAGCTGAAAACGCAGATACCGCCGCACGCTCCGGTAACGTAGAGCAGATCTTGCGAGGTCGTGTTAGGCGCCATCCACGAGCTGCCGTCATGTCGGGCTGCCGCGGGAACCGTTGCGGGCCTTCCGCTCGAGCCGCCGCCTCCGCCGCAGCCTGAGAATATCGCAGCGACCCCAAGAATCAAAGCAACGGGGGCACCTATTGCGATTTTCATATTGCTACCAACTGATGACGACGAGGCCGTTGCCGACCGCGTTCTTCCAGCCTGCCCAGACGCGCGAATGCATCGCGCGCTTGCCGACATACGACGCGCCTCCGCCTCCGCCGCCGCCTCCACCGCTGCCGTAGTATGAGCTGTAGCCTGTGGCACCTCCGCCTCCACCGCCACCGCCGTAAAAGCCGCCTCCGCCTCCGCCGCCACCGGCCCCGCCGTAGTACGATGCGCCGCCGGTTCCGCCATCACCAACGCTTCCGCCATTGCCACTTGCATGGCCGCACCCGCCACCTCCCGACCCGCCGACGCCTTGCGATCCGCCGCCGCCGCCCTTACCGGCGCAGTAGCTATAGTTAGACCCGGAACCGGCTCCGCCGCTTCCGCCTCCGCCGGCTCCGCCCGCGCCACCGGAGTATTCGCCACTGTGTCCGCCACCGCCGCCGCCAGCGCCACCGGCGACGATCACGCGCCCGCCCAACGTCCCGCCCGCGAGGCGAATGTCGGATGCGCCGCCGCCACCGTAGCCGCAGCTCGAACAGTTGCTGTCGGCCCCGCCGTCAGCGCCACCGTTATAGCCGCCCTTTGTTAGGTTTCCAGCGCCGCCGACGTAGACGACGAGCTCCCTGTCGATTGAGGCCGGGATGAGTGCGTAAACTCGACCGCCGCGTGCCACGTCATTAGAGGTGCCGGCACCAGCGGCGCCGCGCACCACAACCTGCAGCCATTGCACGTGCGGCACTTTGAAACGCTGTGGTTTGCCGGTGAACTTAAAGGTTTGCTGGTGGGAAAAGGTCGTACTTGCAGCGTTAACCGTCGGAATCGTGGCGTCCGCGTGGTTGCCGCACGCAGTTAGCAGCGTCGCTAACGCAGCCGCGGTGCTAGCTCTTAGGCAGTACTGACCCCAACCTGCACCATGACTCGCTCTCCTTAACAATGCAAAGCCGAGGTTCACGGGTTTGACGCCTTGCTCACGGTAATGCCGTAGGGATTGCTCAAACCGTCGATAATGTTGGCGAACGCGTCGCCCCCGGCGGGATATTGGAAAAACTCAACCTCATACGGATCGTCCTCGGTGACGACGATCTGATTTCCGCGTGCGCTTCCACCCCCGACCGACGCGATCCAAAACTGCACGGTCGAACTTGTGGGTGAGAGAACCGTATACCCCTCGAGTTTCCCCTTGTTGCGCGTGATTTTGAACCAGTCCAGCGTCTGCGCACCAACCACCCAAAACTGGCCGTCCCACTGCACGAAGGTCGGCGGCGCCCACAGGAGCGTCTTCGAGAGCACCACTTGCTTCAGATGCGTCATGCCTGGCGGAAGCTGCGCAAACGCAATTAATTGGCTGTTGTCATAACTGCCGCCGTCAACGAGAAGGTCGCCGTGCGCGCCGTAACCGAGCGCGTAGTCTCCGTAAACCTGCCCGCCGCTGTAAAGGGTTGGAGATCCGCTTGCATCGGAATAAACGGCAACGTCATCGGCATTGAGCACGGCGAGATTGCCAGTCGTCTTATCTACCGAACACGCCGACGGCTGTTCGCTGCCGTCGTCGAGAGTCTGAATCGGCTGTGTGCCGCCGTGCGCATACTCGATCACATCATGCTCGCCCTCGTTGGTTATCCAAACATCGCCGGCCGTATCGGCGCACAAACCGGCTGGGCTGGAGAACCCATCAAGCGTGCCGACGAGTTTGCGACTCTGATATCCGTAGACGGTGACCGTGTCATTACCCGGGTTCGAGACATAGAGGAGATCGCCGCTCTTCGCGTCCGCCCGCATCCACGAACCCTCGAGCTTTTGTCCCGGCGCGACCGCTATCGCCCCCGGCGCGCCGATTGGCCGCGGCGCGCCGCAGCCTGCCAGCAACGCGACCACAACGCCTCCACGCAGGGCGTACGTGCCAAGACCAACGCTCTTCATGCTCTCCGCTCCCCGATCCGCGTAACGGATCGACCGGTCACGACGTTCGGGGCGCCGTCCGCTATTCCATCGCACGAACGGAACCAACGCCTACGGCGCCAAAGTCAGCGACGCTTTGAATTTCAACCGTCGCGGAATCATTAAAGTGCGTCGGGCGCGCCCGGACGACGCCGAGCCGATCGCCGCCCTCATGGCCCAGTTGGGGTACGACGTGCCCGCGCCCGCCGTCACCGCCCGCTTGGAGCGTCTGGAAGAACGGCGCGCCGTTTTCGTAGCGACCGACGGCGAGCGCGTCGTCGGGTGGGCGGCGCTTTTGATCGACGAGGCGTTCGTGGATGGCTTCGGCGCGTTTCTCGAGGGCTTCGTCGTCGACGAGGCCGTTCGCAGCCGCGGTATCGGGGTTGCGCTCCTGGAAGCCGTTGAGGCCCGGGCGCGCGAGCGTGGGTGTGCCGAGATTCGGGTGCAGTCCAACGTCCTGCGCGAACGCGCCCACTCGTTCTACGAGCGCAACGGTTACACGAAGGTCAAGGCGCAGTATCAGCTGCGCAAGGCGCTGTCACAGTGAAACCCCCATTGAAGCTAAAGCGTATAGGAATCTTATGAGAACTGCAGTTTTAACGGCCGTAATCCTCGGGCTCTTTCCAATTGCGACTTCGGCGGCTCCGGTGGCGCCGGAAGACCTCTTCAAAATGACGTTCTTGAGCGACGCCTTG
>JBEKAU010000447.1:0-2965 GCA_050015755.1 Vulcanimicrobiaceae bacterium
GACTGGCTCGTCGAAGCACGGTTGATATCGCGGCCGAGCCGAACCGCGCGATTGGAACATACGCGATGCAGCGCATCATCGCGCGCGTTCGACGAGTTGCGTGCGCATCGGTTATACGCCGAGGTCGTCGCCGACAACGTGGCCTCGCGGCGGCTGTGCGAGCGTGCAGGCTTCGTTGTCGAGGGCGTCTCGCGCGACGGCTTCGCGCCGACGACGGGACGTTTCGCGATCTGTGCGCGTACGGGATGCTCGCGAACGAGCGACGGTCATGAGGTCCCCCGACCGGTCGGTCGGGGCCGACATGGTGCGCCTTGCACGGGTAATTGGCTCGTGGTAGTATCCACGCATAATCGACCGGTCTCGTCCCCGCGCGGTCCCGTCTCCGTGGCATCTTCCACAACGTAGGTCACTGTAGCGAGTCGAAACCTGGATCACCCTAGGAGTCTTCTCGCGTGTATACCGATGAGCAGCTGACCTGCACCGACTGCGGCGCGGTCTTCGTTTTCACCGCCGGCGAACAGCAGTTCTTTGCCACCAAGGGCTTTCAGAACAAGCCGAACCGCTGCGCCGATTGCCGCACCGCGCGGAAGAATGCGCGTTCCAGCAGCGGCGGCGGGTACGGTGGTGGCGGTGGCCGCGAATACGGCGGCGGCGGCGGCGCGCGCGAGATGTTCTCGGTGACGTGCAGCACCTGCGGGCAGCAGGCCGAGGTGCCGTTCCAGCCCCGCGGCGACAAGCCGGTCTACTGCCGCGACTGCTTCCAGTCGCAGCGCTCGTACCGCTGAGCGCGCGAGCGCGCTGATTCACCGCAGGACCGTCGCACGCGCGGCGGTCCGCAGTGTTTCACGGGCCGAGCCGGCGCACGTGCGTCCCGGCAAACGGGACCGCGTCGCCCAGCGCGGCCCGCACCTGCGCACGCCCGTGCGCGACGGCTGCCTGCAGATCGAGACCGCGAGCGAGCGCGGCGGCCGCGGCCGCCGCGAGGAGATCGCCGCTGCCGCGCACGGTGCCGGGGAGCCGGGGTCCGCGCAATTCGTACACGCCGCTCACGTCGACCAGCACGTCGATCGCGTCGCCGGCGAGATGGCCGCCTTTGACGAGGACGGCGCGCGCGCCCAGCGCGTGCAGCGCCCACCCCGCCTCACGCATCGCGGGCAGGTCGGCGACCGGCCGGCCGAGCAACGCGCCCGCTTCGTCGAGGTTCGGCGTGAGCAGCGTCGCGCGCGGAATCAGCTCGGTGCGCAGTGCGTCACGCGCGGCGCCGTCGGCGAGCAGGTCGCCGCCGGTCGCGGCCAGCACGGGATCGATGACGATCGGCACCGACACGTCGGCCAGGCCGCGCGCGACCGCGCGCACCGCGTCGGCCGAGAGCAGCGCGCCGACGTGAAACGCGCGCACGTCGGCGGTGCGTAGCGCGGCGAACTGCGCGGCGATCGTGTCGGCGTCCACGTCGCTGCGCGCCAGCACGTGCGCGGCATCCTGGGCGCTGACGCCGGCCACGACGCAAACCGGGCGCACGCCCTCGGCGGCGAGCACGAGCAACGCATGCGGCAGGCCGGCGAACGCGAGCGGGTGCGTCGTGCCGACCGTCGCGACGACCGCTCTCATCCCCAGCGGTCGACGAGCGCGCGCGCAGCGCCGGCCGGATCCGCGACGGCGAGCGCAGAGAGGACGGCGGCCATCGCCGCACCCGTCTCCTTCGCGCGAACGAGCGTCGCGGCGCCGATCCCGCCGATGACCGCGCACGGCACCGGACTCGCGTCGATCACCGCGCGTGCGCCGGAGACGCCGATCGGCAAGCCGGCGTCGTCCTTCGAGCCGGTCGCGAACAGCGGGCCGACGCCGACGTAGTCGACGATCGCCGGATCGACGCGTGCCGCTTCTTGCGGCGTACCGCACGAGAGGCCGATGATCGGACGCGGACCGAACGCCGTGCGCAGCTCGGCCAGGTCGTACTGCGCCGCATCTTCTTGACCCAGATGCACACCGTCGGCGAGGCGTGCCAAACCGACGTCGTCGTTGAGGATCGTGACGCCGCCGGCCGCGCGCACGCGATCGACGATCGCGAGCAGCGTAGTGCCGTCGATCCCGTCCTTGGCGCGGATTTGGACGACGCGCACGCCGCCGCGCACGAGTGCTTCGACGAATGCGATCGGTTCCGCGCGCGCCGGATCGATCAACGCGTAGATCCCGTGCAAGCGCGCGCGCAGGGCATCGCGTTCGGACATCGGCCTCAGCTCGGCCGCGCCAGCGCGACGGTGAGCGCGAACGGCGCGTCGGCGCCGGCCTGCAACGCCGGCCCGAGCGTGAGCGACCAGGCGCGGTCGGGGTCGGCGAAGCGCGGTGCGACGAAGGCGATCGAACCGGTGTAACGCGCGCCCGGCGCCAGCGGCACGCCCTCGAACAACCGGCGGTCGGTGACGCTCCAATCGCCGTTCGCGAGCGGGTGATAGAGACCGCCGCGATCATCGCGCAGCACGCTGCGCCCGTACGGCAAGAGCGTGACGAACCGCGTCCCGCGATTCGCGAACGTCAGCACGACGTCGATCCGGTCGGGATAGAAGTCGAGCTTCTTCACCGTCACCTGCAACCCGCCGGTGCTCGCCTGCGCGGCGAGCGCGTAGGCACGATACGGTTTCCCGGGATCGTCGACGCGCGGCGTGCCATGCTCGCGCGCGACACCGAGCGGCACGGTCAGGTCGAGCTCGCGCCGCTGATCGCGCGCGTGATCGAGAAACGCGATCCGCTCGCGCACGAAGTAGACGCGCGCGTCGGCGCCGCCGCGCGCGCCGAGCACCCGTGCCCGCTCGAGCGCGAACGCGTCGGCCGCGTAGACGCTGCGGTACGCGTCGGCGGCGCCGAAATACGCGCGCTCGCGACGGTCGAGCAACGCATACGCGGCGTCGTAGCGACCGGCGCGCAGTGCGCCCAGATACTGCTGGACCGTCGCGGTCAGCGCGTCGTG